>NZ_JBJGZS010000003.1:0-281621 GCF_054050635.1 Geodermatophilus sp. SYSU D00079
CCCCCCCCCCCCCCCCCCCCCCCCCCCCCCCCCCCCCCCCCCCCCCCCCCCCCCCCCCCCCCCCCCCCCCCCCCCCCCCCCCCCCCCCCCCCCCCCCCCCCCCCCCCCCGCGCCCCCCCACCCCCCCCCCCCCCCCCCCCCCCCCCCCCCCCCCCCCCCCCCCCCCCCCCCCCCCCCGGGGCCCCCACCTGGGAGTCGCTCCCCCAGCGGTACCGCCGCCGGGGTGGGACGATGCCGGGGACATGCCTGCTGTCCTGCTGCGCCGGGTCGTCCCGGCCCTCCTGGCCGTGGCCGCGCTGCTCGTGGTGTCCGGCTGCTCGGTCGTCGTCCTCGGTCGGCCGCGGGCCGCGGACCCACCGCCGGACGACGCCGCCCCCGGCCGGGTGGCCGTCGTGGGTGCGGTCGACGGGCCGATCGACGTGCTGGCCCGCAACGCCCTCGCCGACCTCGAGGACTACTGGGCCGAGCAGTTCCCCGACGTGTTCGGCGGCCGCTTCAGCCCGCTGGCGGGGGGCTACTTCAGCGTCGACCCCGGCGACGTGGACCCCGCGGTCTACCCGCAGGGCATCGGGTGCGGCACCGACCCGCGGGAGGTGGAGGGCAACGCCTTCTACTGCCAGGCGCCGCAGGCGCCGAACTCCGACTCCATCAGCTACGACCGGGCCTTCCTCACCGAGCTCGCCGACGGCTACGGCCGGTTCATCCCCGCGCTGGTGATGGCCCACGAGTTCGGTCACGCCGTCCAGGCGCGGGTCGGGTCGCCGCCGGCCTCGATCGCCACCGAGACGCAGGCCGACTGCTTCGCCGGCGCCTGGACGGCGTGGGTGGCCGACGGGAACGCCACCCACTCGCAGATCCGCGAACCGGAACTCGACGAGCTGCTGCGCGGCTACCTGCTGCTGCGCGACCCGGTCGGGACCGGCACCGACGAGGAGCAGGCGCACGGCTCCTACTTCGACCGGGTCTCGGCGTTCCAGGAGGGCTTCGACGACGGCCCGGTCGCCTGCCGGGACCGCTTCGGTCCCGACCGCGTGTTCACGCAGGGCGAGTTCACCACCGACAGCGACTTCCGCAGCGGTGGCAACGCCCCGTACGGGACGATCGAGCAGATCGTCGAGTCCTCCCTGCCGGAGTTCTGGGACCGCGCCTTCACCGAGGTGCTCGACGGCACCTTCGCCGAGCCGGAGCTCGAGCCCTTCCGCGGCGAGGCCCCCGCGTGCGCGGCCGACGACGTCGACCTCGTCTACTGCCCACCCGGGGGCGGCCGGGGCGGCGGGGTGGTCGCGTACGACGAGCAGGACCTCGCCGGCCCGGCGTACGAGTCCCTGGGCGACTTCGCCGTCCCCACCGCCGTCGCCATCCCCTACGCGCTGGCCGCGCGGGACCAGCTGGGACTGCCCGCCGAGGGGGACGACGCGCTGCGGTCGGCGGTGTGCCTGGCCGGCTGGTACAGCGCCCAGGTCTACAACGGCGAGCTCACCGACGTGGCGATCTCACCGGGAGACCTGGACGAGAGCGTGCAGTTCCTGCTCGAGTACGGCAACGACCCGCAGGTGCTCGGCGACACCGACGCCTCGGGTTTCCAGCTGGTCGACCTGTTCCGCAACGGGTTCCTGGAGGGCGCCCGCGCGTGCGACGTCGGCGTCGGCTGACGGCCCCGGGCGCGGGATCCGCCCAGTCCGGGGCGATGGCTCAGGGGCGAGGGCTCAGTACAGGGCGATGGTGAGCTCGCGGCGGGCGGCGCCCACCCGCGGGTCCTGGTCGCCGACGATCCCGAAGAGCTCCACGAGGTGCTTGCGGGCCTGGTCGCGCTCCTCACCGGCGGTCCGGCGGACGACGTCGAGCAGGCGGGCGAACGCACCCTCGACGTCCCCCGTGCCGAGCAGGAAGTCGGCGGCGCGGGTCTGCGCGGTCACGTCGTCCGGGGCGGCGTCGGCGAGGGCCAGGGCGTCGGGCCCGGCCTCGTCGGCGCGCCGGAACAGCTGCACCTGGCGCAGCGCGAGGCCGGCGACGGGGTGGTCGGGCTCGGCGTCGACGATCGCCTGGTAGGCGGCCTCCGCGGCGGCGAGGTCGCCGCGCTCGAGGGCGGCCTCGGCGGCGTCCAGGCGCGGGTCGTCGTCGGCCGGCTCACCCTCCCCCGCGCCGGGGACGGCGCCGCCGGTGGTGGCGCGGACCAGCTCGCTGACGAACTGGCGCGCCTGCTCCTCGGGGATGGCGCCGGTGAACTCGGCGACCAGCTGCCCCTGCCAGACGGCCTTGACCGCCGGGATGCCCTGCACCCGCAGGCCCTGGGAGAGCGCCGGGTTGGCGTCGACGTCGACCTTCGCCAGCACCCAGGAGCCGCCCCCCTCCGCGGCCAGCCGCTCGAGCACCGGGGACAGCTGCTTGCACGGACCGCACCACTCGGCCCACAGGTCGAGCACGACCGGGACCTGGAAGGAGCGGTCGAGCACCTCGGTCTGGAAGGTCTCCTCGGTGACGTCGACGACCGCGCCGCCGGCGGCACCGGCCGGGGCGCCAGGGGCGGCGGGCGCGGGCGGGGGTGCGGCCTGTGCCCGTGCCGCGGCCTCGGAGCGGGCCTTGACGGCGGCGAGGTCGACCGCGCCGGCGAGTGAGGCGGCCAGCTGAGCCTGCTGGGCCTGTGCGCGCGGGTCGGGGCGTCCGGGGCGGGAGGGCTGCATGACCTCGATCATCCCACCGCGGGCGCGCCGGCGTCCGGGGTGTTCAGCCGAGGGTGGCCTCGGCGTCGGCCACGTCACCCGCGCCGAGCCGGACCCGCTTGAGGATGTCGAACAGCGTGCGCAGCTCGGCCTCGGGGACGTCGCCCAGCCCGAAGTCGAGGGCGGTGAGCGCGGCGGTGGCCTCCTCCACCACGGCCCGGCCCCGCTCGGTGATGCCGGCGAGCACGCCACGGCCGTCGGCGGGGTTGGGCCGGCGGTCGACGTAGCCGGCCGCGACCAGCCGGTCGATGGCGTTGGTGACGCTCGTGGGGTGGACCATCAGCCGGCTGCCGATCACCTTGAGCGGCAGCTCACCGGTGCGGCTGAAGGTCAGCAGGACCAGCACCTCGTAGCGCGCGAAGGTCAGCGCGTGCGGCCGCAGCGCCTCGTCGAAGCGGGCGAGCAGGATCTGCTGGACGCGGAAGACCGACGTCGCTGCGCGCATCGTCGCGGCCGGGCCGAAGTGCTGCTCCCACGAGTCGCCGGCGCGCTCGATGGGATCGAAGGGCAGCCCCAGCGGTCGGACCATGGCACCAGAGGCTACGGGCCGTCCTGGCCGGACCGTCCGGGCTACCGCGGGGCGGGGCGCAGTGGCGGCACCTCGCGGACCCCGAAGACCTCCTTGAGCGCCACCCGCGCCGCGTTGTCGCCGCAGGCGCCGTGCACGGCCGGCCCGGGCGGGGTGGCCGACGAGGCGAGGTACACGCCCGGCACCGGGGTCTTGTAGGTGTTCCAGCGCGGCACCGGGCGGGCCAGCATCTGCCACAGCGTCGCCTGTCCGTTGGAGATGTCCCCGCCGATGTAGGCGGGGTTCCACTCCTCCATGGCGACGGCGTCCTTGGTGACCCGCTCCACGATGGTGTCCTTGAACCCGGGCGCGAAGCGCTCCACCTGGTCCTCGATGGCCTCGGTCATGTCGACGTCGGCACCGTGCGGCACGTGCACGTAGGCCCAGAAGACGTGCCCGCCCTCCGGCGCCCGGGTGGGGTCGGGGACGGTCGGCTGGACGGCGAGGACGTACGGGCGGTCGGTGAGCTGCCCCTGGTTGGGGGCGCGCTCCCCGGCGATCGTCTCCTCCAGGGTGCCGGCGATGTGGATCGTCCCGGCCCGGCGGACGTCGGGGTTGGTCCAGGGCACCGGCTCGGAGAGGATCCAGTCGACCTTGAAGACGCCGGCCCCGTGCTTGTAGCGGCGGACCCAGCGGCGGTAGCCCTCGTGCACGCGGTCGCCGGCCATCGACACGAACGCCTCGGGCGTGGTGTCCAGCAGCACGGCCGGCACGCCGTCGAACTCGCGCAGGTCGGTGACCAGGTGGCCGGTGACCACCTCGCCGCCCTGCTGCTCCAGGGCGGTCACCATCGCGTCGGCCAGGTTCTGCGACCCGCCCTCCACCAGCGGCCAGCCGACGTGGTGGCCGAGCATCGTCAGCAGCATCCCCAGCGCGGAGGTCAGGGGCTGGGTCAGGTCGAGCATGCCGTGCGCGGCGGCGCCCCCGAGCAGCGCGCGGGCCTCCTCGGTCTCGAAGTACCGGTGGGCCAGCCAGCGCACGTTGGGCAGCCCGTTGAGCCCGAACCTCGTGATCGCGCCGACGCTGCGCGTGGGCAGCCGGCGCAGCTGGCTGGTCAGGAAGAAGTCGACGACGTCGGTGCCGTGCTCGACCAGGGGCTCGAACAGGCGGCGGTAGGCCGGTCCGTCCGGGCCCAGCCCCGCGGCGGTCTCCTCGATCGATCGGTACGCGACCGCCGCACCGCCACCGTCCAGCGGGTGGGCGTAGTTGATCTCCGGCTGGACCAACCGGACGCCGCGGCTGGCGAGGTCGAACTCCCGGAAGAACGGCGCCGCGGCGGCCATCGGCTGCACGATCGAGCAGACGTCGTGCCGGTAGCCCGGCCGCATCAGCTCCTCGGTGCGCATGCCGCCACCGGGCCGCTCGGCCGCCTCGACGACCTGCACGCGCAGGCCGGCGGCGGCCATCCGCAGGGCCGCGGCCAGCCCGTTCGGCCCGGCTCCGACGACGACGGCGTCCGGCTTCCCGTTCACCCCGCCATCCTGCCCTCAGCGGGTCACAACTGCGCGAGGAGCGCGTCGGCCGCCGTGAAGGGGTCGGTGCGTCCCGCCACCACGGCCTCAGCCAGTGGACCGAGGGCCGCCGAGCCCCGCACCTCCCCCATCCGCGCCCGCAGCCCCACCAGGGCGATCGCCTCGATCTCGCGGGCCGCGCGCGTCGCACGTCGCCGGGTGGCCTCCCCCGAGGTCTCCAGCCAACGGCGGTGCTCGTCGACGGCCGCGAGGAGGGTGCCGATGCCCTCGTCGTCCGCCCGGGTGGCCACCGTCCGGCAGACCGGGGCCCGCCAGGCGCCGTCCGGACGCTCGACCGGGCCGAGCACCGCGCGCAGGTCGCGCACCGTCCGGTCGGCGCCGTCCCGGTCGGCCTTGTTGACGACGAGGACGTCGGCGACCTCGAGGATGCCGGCCTTGGCCGCCTGGATGCCGTCACCCATGCCCGGTGCCAGCAGGACCACCGTGGTGTCGGCGAGCGCGGCGACCTCCACCTCGGACTGCCCGACGCCCACCGTCTCGACCAGCACGACGTCGCACCCGGCGGCGTCCAGCACGCGGAGGGCCTGCGGCGTCGCCCACGCCAGCCCGCCGAGGTGGCCGCGGGCGGCCATGGAGCGGATGTAGACGCCGGCGTCGCCGGCGGAGTCCTGCATGCGGACCCGGTCGCCGAGCAGGGCACCACCGGAGAAGGGGGACGACGGGTCGACGGCGAGCACGCCGACCCGCTTCCCGGCTCGCCGGAGGGCGCGCACGAGCGCGGCGGTCGTCGTCGACTTGCCGACGCCGGGCGCCCCGGTCAGGCCGACGACGTGCGCGTGCCCGGTGTGCGGGGCCAGCGCCGCGGCCACCTCACGGACGGCCGGTCCGGCGTCCTCGACCAGTGAGACCAGCCGCGCCACCGCGCGGGCCTCCCCGTCGCGCGCCCGGGCGACCAGGTCGGCGACGTCGACCGCGCGGCGGGAGGTCCTCGGCCCACGGGGGGCGGCGGGCCCGGTCGGCTGGACGGCGGCGCCGTCCAGGGTCACGCGCGGGCGGGCACGTGCAGGACGAGCGCGTCGCCCTGCCCACCGCCGCCGCACAGCGCCGCGGCACCCACGCCACCGCCGCGGCGGCCCAGCTCCAGGGCCAGGTGCAGCACGATCCGGGCCCCGCTCATCCCGATCGGGTGCCCCAGGGCGATCGCGCCGCCGTTGGGGTTGACCCTCTCCGGGTCGATGCCCAGCTCGCGGGTGGAGACGATGCCGACCGCGGCGAAGGCCTCGTTGAGCTCGACCAGGTCCAGCTCGGCCGGGTCGATGCCCTCCCGCGCGCAGGCCTTGGCGATGGCCCGGGACGGCTGGCTCTGCAGCGAGGCGTCGGGGCCGGCGACCACGCCGTGCGCGCCGATCTCCGCCAGCGGGGTCAGCCCCAGCTCGGCGGCCTTGGCCGCGGACATGACCACCACCGCGCAGGCGCCGTCGGAGATCTGCGAGGCCGAACCGGCGGTGATCGTGCCGTCCTCCGCGAAGGCCGGCTTGAGCCTGGACAGGCTGTCGGCGGTGGTGTCGGGGCGGATGCCCTCGTCCTCGCGGAACTCGATCGGGTCGCCCTTGCGCTGCGGGATCAGCACCGGGGTGATCTCGTCGTCGAACAGGCCGTTCTTGGCCGCGGCGGCGGCCTTCTGGTGGCTGGCGGCGGCGAAGGCGTCCTGCTCCTCGCGGGTCAGGTCGTAGCGCGAGTTGGCCTTCTCGGTCAGCTCGCCCATCGCGACCTGGTCGAAGGTGTCGCTCAGCCCGTCGTGGGCCATGGAGTCGATCAGCGTGGTGTTGCCGTACTTGGTGCCGGTGCGCGAGTTCGCCAGCAGGTGCGGGGCCTGGGTCATCGACTCCATGCCCCCGGCCACGACGACGTCGAACTCCCCGGCCCGGATCAGCTGGTCGGCCAGCGCGATCGCGTCGATGCCCGACAGGCACACCTTGTTCAGGGTGAACGACGGCACCGACATCGGGATGCCGGCGGCCACCGCGGCGGGACGGGCCGGGTTCTGCCCGGCGCCGGCCTGCAGCACCTGGCCCATGATCACGTAGTCGACCTGGTCGCCGGAGATCCCGGCCCGCTCCAGGGCCGCCTTGATCGCGACCGCACCGAGGTCGGCCGCGGAGAAGTCCTTGAGCGAGCCGAGCAGCCGGCCCATCGGGGTGCGGGCGCCGCTGACGATGACCGAACGGGGCATGGTGGCCTCCAGTGCCGCCCGCCGTCGACGGCGGTGCGGCTGTTCTCGGAGCTGACCGCGCGGACGGCGCGGCCTTCGGGCTTCCGTCCAGGATAGGACCGCGACGGGCTCCGGCGGCCGTCTGTGACCGCCCTCACAACCGCCTGTCGTCTCAGACGTCTCGTCGGGGAGGATGCCGCCGTGACCACTGACGCACCCTCCGGCCTGCCGGCCGAGCTGTTCACCACCATCGACCACGTCGGGATCGCCGTGCCCGACCTGCGCGAGGCGATCGCCTTCTACGAGCTCGCCTTCGGCATCCAGTCGGTGCACGAGGAGATCAACGAGGAGCAGGGCGTCCACGAGGCGATGCTCGCCGTCGGCGACGGCGACACCCGGATCCAGCTGCTGGCGCCCCTCACCCCCGAGTCGACGATCGCGAAGTTCATCGGCCGCTCCGGGCCGGGCCTGCAGCAGCTCGCCTTCCGCGTCGCCGACGTCGAGGCGGCCGCGGCCACGCTGCGCGAGCGCGGGATGCGCCTGCTCTACGACACCCCGAAGCGCGGCACGGCCGGCAGCCGGGTCAACTTCGTCCACCCCAAGGACGCCGGCGGGGTGCTCGTCGAGCTGGTCGAGCCGGCAGCCTCCGGCCACTGACCGCCGGGGGCTGACGGGGTGGCTACTCGCCGGTAACGTCTCGCGCCACCGCACCGCCGGTACCCCGCCGCACCGCCTCCGAGCCGACGAAGACCCAGGAGACGCACGTGTTCGAGATCAGGGACGCCATCCTCGCCGACCAGCCCCACGCCCTGGCCGGACTGCCGGTGCCGGAGTCCTACCGGGCGGTGGTGGTCCGCAAGGACGAGCAGCACCTGTTCGAGGGCCTGCCCACCAAGGACAAGGACCCGCGCAGGTCGCTGCACGTGGACGAGGTGCCGACGCCGGAGCTGGGCCCGGGTGAGGCGATCGTGGCGGTGATGGCCTCGTCGGTGAACTACAACACCGTCTGGACGTCGATCTTCGAGCCGGTCTCCACCTTCGGCTTCCTGGAGCGCTACGGCCGGCTGCACGACCTGGCCAAGCGGCACGACCTGCCCTACCACGTGGTCGGCTCGGACCTGGCCGGCGTCGTCCTGCGGGTCGGCCCGGGCGTGCACAAGTGGCGCCCCGGTGACCAGGTCGTCGCGCACTGCCTGTCGGTGGAGCTCGAGGACCCCGCCGGGCACGACGACACGATGCTCGACCCGCAGCAGCGGATCTGGGGCTTCGAGACCAACTTCGGCGGGCTGGCCGAGCTGGCCCTGGTCAAGAGCAACCAGCTCATGCCCAAGCCCGCCCACCTCACCTGGGAGGAGGCCGCCAGCCCGGGGCTGGTCAACTCCACCGCCTACCGGCAGCTGGTCTCGCACAACGGGGCGGCCATGAAGCAGGGCGACGTCGTCCTGATCTGGGGGGCGTCGGGGGGCCTGGGCTCCTACGCCACCCAGATGGCCCTCAATGGCGGGGCCATCCCGGTCTGCGTGGTGAGCAGCCCAGAGAAGGCCGACATCGTCCGCTCCATGGGCGCCGAGCTGGTCATCGACCGCTCCGCCGAGGGCTACACCTTCTGGAAGGACGAGGACACCCAGGACCCGCGGGAGTGGCAGCGGTTCGGCAAGCGGATCCGCGAGCTCACCGGCGGCGACGACGTCGACATCGTCTTCGAGCACCCGGGCCGGGAGACCTTCGGCGCGTCGGTCTACGTCGCCAAGAAGGGCGGCACGATCGTCACCTGCGCCTCCACCAGCGGGTACCTGCACCAGTACGACAACCGCTACCTGTGGATGAACCTCAAGCGGATCGTCGGCAGCCACTTCGCCAACTACAAGGAGGCGTGGGAGGCCAACCGGCTCATCGACCGCGGGCTGGTCCACCCCACCCTGTCGAAGGTCTACCCGATGGAGCAGGTCGGCCAGGCCGCCTGCGACGTCCACCGCAACGCCCACCAGGGCAAGGTCGGCGTCCTGACCCTCGCCCCGACCGAGGGCCTCGGGGTGACCGACCCCGAGAAGCGGGCGAAGCACCTCTCCGCGATCAACCGCTTCCGGGGCGTGTAGGGGCCCACGAGGCCGGGACGTGGCGCGTTGCCAGGTACGGCTGGCACCCTGCGAGGGAGCCCCGGTGACACGCCGACTCCTGCCGCCGACTCTGCGAGGATGGACGCATGAGCGACCCCCGCCGCGACATGCTGCCCATGCGTGAGGCCCAGCACTCGTTCGACGTCGTGCTTCGGGGTTTCGACCGGCACCAGGTCGCCGAGACGATCGAGCGGCTGGAGGCCGACATCCGGGTGGCGTACGCCGACCGGGACGCCGCGATGGCCCGCTCGGCCGACCTCGCCGGTCAGCTCCAGGCCATGCACGGGGAGATCGAGGCGCTGCGCCGCAAGGCCGCGTCGGCGGGCCCGGCCACCTTCGAGAACATGAGCGAGCGCATCTCGCACATGCTGCGGCTCGCCGAGGAGGAGGCCGCCGAGATCCGGCAGGCCGCCCAGGCCGAGGCGCAGGCGCTGCGCGAGCAGACCGCCGCCGAGGAGCGGGCGATGCACGAGCGGCACGCCGCCGGCCGCGCCGAGGTCGAGCGGATGATCGCCGAGGCCCGCCAGAACGCCGAGCAGATCGCCAGCAAGGCGCAGATCCGCGCCGACGAGCTGGTCAGCAAGGCCCAGGAGAAGGTCGCCCGGCTCGACGCGGAGTCCCAGGCCCGCCGGACGAAGGTCGAGGAGGACTTCGAGATCGCCCAGCGGGCCCGTCGCCAGGAGGCCGCCCAGCGCGACCAGGAGCGCGACCACGCCTCCGCCGAGGCCGCCCGGCAGCGGATCGCCGCGGCCGAGCAGCACGCCGCCCAGCTGGTCAGCGACGCGGAGGCGGCCGCGGCGGCGGTCCGCTCGGTCCGCGACGAGCTGGCCGGCCGGCTGGCGGAGGCCCGGCGGGTCCTCGACAAGCTGCCCGACCTCGGCGACCGGCGCACCGAGCCCACGGCCGGCGCGCGGCCGCCGGTCCCCGGGCCGGACCGCCCCTCGCCCACCCCGCGCCAGGCGCAGCCGCAGCCGTCCACCGCCTCGCAGCCGTCCCCCGCGCCGAAGCCGGCTGCGCAGGAGCCCGTCGGGCCGGTGACCGCCCAGCAGCCCGCCGTCCGCCCCACCACGGCCCCGCAGCCGGCGGTCGGCCGCCCGGCCGAGCCGCCGCGCACGGGCACCGGCGAGGCCGTCGCGGCCCGCCAGCCGACCCGGCCCCCGGCGCAGGCGGCCGCATCCGACGCCCCGAGGCACGTCGCGCCGCACCAGCCCCCGGCGCCGTCGCAGCAGGCCCCGGCCCAGCCCACCCCGGCGCAGCAGGCCCCGGACGAGCAGCCCTCGGAGGACGAGGACCGGGACGGGAGCCCGGCACCGTCCGCGCAGACGACCCAGCAGCTGCGGCCCGTCGGTTCCGGCAGCCCCGCCACCGGGAACCGGGTCGACCCGCCGACCCTCGTGCAGCCCGCGGTGCAGCCCGACCAGCCCGACACCGGCAGCCACCCGGTGACCCCCGGCCGCCGCTGAGCGGCCCGCTGCTCCCCCGCACCGCGCGCGCCGCGGGGGCGGCGCCCCGCACGCTGCGCGCCCTCGTGGTCTTGCTGCTCGCCGCCGCTGCGGCGCTGTCCGGCCTGCCCGCCGCGGCGGCGGAGCCGGCCCTGCTGCGGGTCGCGCACCTGTCCCCCGACACCCCCGCCGTCGCCCTCTCGGTGACCACCCCGGGCACGGGGGAGGCCGCCGGTCCGCCCGCGGAGCTGGGCTACGGCGACGCCTCCGAGCACCGGGAGGTCCCGGCGGGCGGCTACGCGGTGAGCGTCCGCGCCGTGGGGGCCCACCCGGGCAGTCCACCGGTGCTGTCGGCGACCGTCGAGCTGCCCGCGGGCGCCGCCCGCACGGTGGCCGCGGTGGGTTCCTTCGCCGACCTGCGGCTCGTGGTCCTGGACGACGACCGCACGCCTCCCCCGGCCGGGTCGGCCCGCGTCCGCGTGGTGGCCGCCGCCGCCGGGGCGCCGTCCCTGGACGTCACCGCGGCCGGCGTCGCGGTGGCCACCGGGCTGGGTGCCACCGAGGCCGGGCCCTACGTCGCGGTGCCGGCCGGTGCGACCACGCTGCAGCTGCGGTCCGGCGGCGCGCCGGCCGACGTCCCGGTCGAGCTGGCCGCCGGTTCCCTGTACAGCCTGCTCGTCCTCGACCGTCCGGACGGCGGGCTGACCGTCCGCGTCCTGCTCGACGCCGCCGGTGCGGCCGTCGTCCCCACCGGCGGGGTCGAGGCCGGTGCCGGGGGGACGGCCGACCGGTCCGCGCTCCCCGCCGTCGTGGCCGGTGTGGCGCTGACGGCCGCCGTCCTCACCGTGCTGCGGCTGCGGGCGCGGATCCGGTGAGCGGCGGCCGGCGTCCCGTGCTGCCGCTGGTGCGCCGGCTGCTGGCGGCCACCGCGGGGGTCGCGGGCGCCGTGGCCCTCCTGTCCCCCGCGCCGGCGGCTCCCGCCGCCCGGGTCACCACACCGGTCGTCGTGGAGGGCGCGGTCGCCACCTCCGTCGCGCCGCTGCGGGTCCGCGTCCCGGCCATCGGCGTGGACAGCGCGCTGGTCCGGCTCGGCGTGGACGCGACCGGCGCGCTGGTGCCGCCTGCCGAGTACGACCGGGCCGGCTGGTTCCCCGGTGCCCCGGCACCCGGCGACGTGGGGCCGGCCGTGGTCGCCGGCCACGTCGACTCCCACGAGGGGCCGGGCGTCTTCTGGCGGCTGCGGGAGCTCGCGGCCGGGGACGAGGTGCTCGTCGACCGCGACGACGGGACGACGGCCCGCTTCGTGGTCACCGGGGTCGCCCGGTACGCCAAGGACGCCTTCCCCACCGCGGCGGTCTACGGCCCGACGCCCCGCGCGGAGCTGCGGCTGGTCACCTGCGGCGGGGAGTTCGACCGCGCCCGGCGCAGCTACACCGACAACGTGGTGGTGACGACGGTCGCGGCGCCCTAGCGGCGGCGGTCCCGGGCCCGCCAGCAGGCGGTGTGCCAGTGCCGGCGGGTGTCGGCCGCCGACCCGGTGTCCCAGGGCTCGAGGTCGGAGTCGCGCAGGTAGGCCGGCCAGGTCACCACGTGCGGCACGCCGGGCCGGATCTCCTGGTCGCACCCGGGGCAGCGGTAGGTCTTGGCGGTCGCCGACCCGGGGACCGGCCGCACCACCCAGTCGCCGTCGGCGGCCTCCTCGACGGGGTCGGGACGCCGGAACGGCTCGCGGCCGGCCGGGCGTGACCCGTGCCGTCCGGTGCGGCGGGGCAACGGGGACTCAGTTCCGCGCGTGGTCCCGGAACCCACGACCGGTCTTGCGGCCCAGGTAGCCGGCGGTGACCAGGTGCTCCAGCAGCGGGGCGGGGGCGAAGCCGGGCTCGCGGAACTCGGCGTAGAGCTCGCGCTCGATCGCCAGGGCGACGTCCAGACCGACGACGTCCAGCAGCTCGAAGGGGCCCATCGGGTAGCCGCAGCCGACCTTCATCGCCGCGTCGATGTCGTCGGCGGTGGCGTAGTGCGCCTCGAGCATCCTGACCGCGTCGTTGAGGTAGGGGAACAGCAGCGCGTTGACGATGAACCCGGCCCGGTCGGTGCAGGAGACCGGGTGCTTGCCCAGCGCCAGCGACACCGCGTGCGCCGTCGCGGCGACGTCCGGCGCGGTGGCGATCGTCGAGACGACCTCCACCAGCCGCATGACGGGGGCCGGGTTGAAGAAGTGCAGCCCGACGACGTCGGCCGGGCGGCCGCTGGCCTGGGCGCACTCGATGACCGGCAGGCTCGAGGTGGTCGTGGCCAGCACCGCACCGGGCTTGCAGATCTCGCCGAGGTTGGCGAACAGCGCCTGCTTGACGCCCAGGTGCTCGACCACGGCCTCGATGACCAGGTCGACGTCGGCGAGGTCGTCCAGCGACGCGCTGCCGGTGACCCGGCCCAGCGCCTCGTCGCGGGCGGACTCCTCCAGCCGGCCGCGGACGACCTGCTTGTCCAGCGAGCGGCCCAGCGCGGCCTGCACCGCCTCCACCTTGTCCAGGGTGCGGGCGACGAAGACGACCTCGTAGCCGGCCTTGGCGGCCACCTCCACGATGCCGGTCGCCATGGTGCCCGAGCCGACGACACCCACCCGGTGCACCGGGCGGGCGCCCTCGGCGGCCGCGCCGCCGGCCGGGGTCAGGGCGTCGGGGACGACCTCGGCGGAGTCGCGGCCGGCGTAGGTGTAGAAGCCGCGGCCGGACTTCCGGCCGAGCAGGCCCGCGGTCATCATCTGCTTGATCACCGGGCTGGGCGCGTGCAGCCGGTTGCGCGACTGCTTGTACATCGTGTCGAGGATCTCGTAGGCGGTGTCGATGCCGATGAGGTCCATCAGCGCCAGCGGGCCCATGGGCAGGCCACAGCCCAGCCGCATGGCCGCGTCGATGTCCTCCCGGCTGGCGTAGCGGTTCTCGTACATCGACACCGCGTGGTTGAGGTAGCCGAACAGCAGCGCGTTGGCGATGAACCCGGCCTTGTCGCCGATGGTCACGTCGACCTTGCCCAGCCGCGCGGCCAGCGCCTCGACGTCCTCCACCACCGACGGCTCGGTGACGACGGTGCGCACCACCTCGACCAGCTTCATCACCGGCGCCGGGTTGAAGAAGTGCATGCCGATGACCTTGCTCGGCCGCCCGGTGGCCACGGAGATCTCGGTGACCGACAGGCTGGAGGTGTTGGTCGCCAGGATGGTGTCCGGGGGGCAGATCCCGTCCAGCTTCCCGAAGATCTCGCACTTGAGGTCCATGCGCTCCGGCACGGCCTCGATCACCAGCTCCGCGTGCGCGAGGTCCTCCAGGGAGGTGCTGAACCGGATCCGCTCCACGATCGCGTCGCGCTCGGCCGGATCGAGCTTCCCGCGCTGCACCGCGCGTCCGGTGGAGTGCTCCAGGTGCTCGCGGCCCCGGGCCACGGCCGCGTCGTCGACGTCCACGGCGGTCACCGACAGACCCGCGCGGGCGAGCACCTCCGCGATGCCGGCACCCATGGTGCCCAGCCCCACGACGCCGACCTCGTTCAGTTCCCTGGCCACGCCTGCCAAGGTAGCGGAGTGGCAGGGGCGCGTTCCCCGCGCCGTGGCACTCCGTCCGGGCCTCAGAAGAGCCGCTGCGACGGGTCGTCGGTGCCCTTGAGGACGGCGTAGTCGACGGTGAGGCAGTCGATGCCGCGGTCGCCGGCGAGCACCCGTGCCTGCGGCTTGATCTCCTGGGCGGCGAACACGCCCCGGACCGGGGCCAGCAGCGGGTCGCGGTTGAGCAGCTCCAGGTACCGGGTCAGCTGCTCGACGCCGTCGATCTCACCCCGCCGCTTGACCTCGACCGCGACGGTCGCGCCGTCGGCGTCGCGGCAGAGCAGGTCCACCGGGCCGATCGCGGTGGGGTACTCGCGCCGGACCAGCGACCAGCCCGCCCCGAAGGTCTCCACGTGCAGCGCCAGCAGCCGCTGCAGGTCGGCCTCGACGCCGTCCTTCTGCAGGCCGGGGTCGACCCCCAGCTCGTGGGAGGAGTCGTGCTCGACGGACTCGATGGTGATGACCAGCTGCTCGCCGGCCTTGTTCGTGACCGTCCAGGTGCCCTGCCCGTCGGCCAGCTCGTCCTTGAGGGAGCAGGGCGGGCTCATCCAGTTCAGCGGCTTGTAGGCGCGGTCGTCGGCGTGCACCGACACCGAGCCGTCGGCCTTGACCAGCAGCAGGCGGGACGCCATCGGCAGGTGGGCGGTGAGCCGCCCGATGTAGTCGACCGAGCAACGGGCGATGACCAGGCGCACGGGGTCCGACGGTACCGAACCGGCAACAACAGCTCGCCGGACCGGGGAGGGCGGGTCGCCAGGCGGCATCCTGGCGGGCGTGACCAGAGCCCTGCCCGTCGCCCTGGCCCTCCTGCTCCTGCTGTGCGCGTGCGCCCAGCGCGGGGGCGACGCGCGCAGCCCGCAGACACCGGCTCCCGGTGACCCGGGCCGGCTGGTGCTGCTCGTCGAGCACGTCGGCGGGTTCGTGACGCCCGAGCTGCTGGCCGCCCGGCTGCCGCTGGTGGCGGTCTACGCCGACGGCCGGGTGCTCGCCCAGGGGCCGGTGCCGGCGATCTACCCCGGGCCGGCGCTGCCGAACCTGCAGGTCTGGCAGCTGGACGCCGACGGCGTGCGCACGGTGGTCGACCGCGCCGTCGCCGCCGGGGTCCCCGAGACCGGCGACCTGGGCAGCCCCCCGGTCGCCGACGCGCCGGCGACCCGCTTCACGCTGGTCACCGAGGAGGGCACGTCGGTCCGCGAGGTGCAGGCCCTCTTCGAGCTGCCTGACGACGGCGGCCTCACCCCGCAGCAGCGCGCCGTCCGCGGGGAGCTGATGGCGCTGATCGACCTCCTGAGCGCGCCGGACGCGTCGCTGGGCGCGGCGGGCCCGGAGTCCTACCGGCCGACGGCGGTCGCCGCGGTCGCCACTGGGTACACCGCCGCCCCCGAGCCCGAGCTCGTCCAGCCGGAGTCCCCGTGGCCCGGCCCGGCCCTGCCGGGCGAGTGGCTGGAGGAGCGGCTCGGCCTCTCGTGCGTGGTCGCGCGCGGCGCCGAGGCCGACGCCGTCGTGGACGCGGCCGGCCGGGCCAACGCCCTCACGCCGTGGCTGGCCGACGACGGCAGCCGCTGGGCGCTCACCCTGCGCCCGCTGCTGCCGCACGAGACCGGCTGCGCCGACCTCCAGCAGCACTGACGCGACCGGCCCGGACCTCCATCGGGAGGACCGGGCCGGTCGGGCGTGCGGGGAGGGACGGCTACACCGTGACGGGCTCGCGCAGGTCGGCGTCCACGCCGCCGCGCTCGTCGACGCGGGCCATCGGGTCGATCGTCGACGTCGACCGGTAGCGCTCCACGTCGAGGATGCCCTCGCGCTTGGCGACGATCGTCGGCACCAGCGCCTGGCCGGCCACGTTCACCGCGGTGCGGCCCATGTCGAGGATCGGGTCGATCGCCAGCAGCAGGCCCACGCCGGCCAGCGGCAGGCCCAGCGTGGAGAGGGTCAGCGTCAGCATGACCACCGCGCCGGTGACCCCGGCGGTGGCCGCCGAACCGATGACGGAGACCAGGGCGATCAGCAGGTAGTCGGTGATCGACAGGTCCACCCCGAAGAACTGGGCGACGAAGATGGCCGCCAGCGCCGGGTAGATCGCCGCGCAGCCGTCCATCTTCGTGGTCGCGCCCAGCGGGACGGCGAACGAGGCGTAGGAGCGCGGCACGCCCAGGTTCTGCTCGGTCACCCGCTCGGTCACCGGCAGCGTGCCGATCGAGGAACGGGAGACGAAGGCCAGCTGGATCGCCGGCCAGGCACCGGCGAAGTACCGCAGCGGCGAGAGGCCGTGCAGCCGCAGCAGCACCGGGTAGACGACGAACAGCACCAGCGCGAGACCGGCGTAGACCGCACCGGCGAAGACGCCGAGCGAGCCGAGGGACTCCCAGCCGTAGCTGGCCACCGCGTTGCCGATCAGGCCGACGGTGCCCAGCGGGGCGAGCAGGATGACCCACCACAGCACCTTCTGGACGATGGCCAGCGCGGAGCGGACCAGGCCCAGGAACGGCTCGGCCGGCTCGCCGACCTTGAGCACGGCGACACCGATGGCCGCGGCGATGACGATCAGCTGCAGCACGTTGAACGACAGGCTGCCGTCCGCCGAGCCCTGCAGGCCGAGGACGTTGCCCGGCACGAGGCCGGTGAGGAAGTCCCACCAGGAGCCGGTCTTCTCCGGCACGGCCTGGGCGGCGGCGTCGACGGAGCTGTTGCGGCCGGGCTCGGTGAGCAGGCCCAGGCCGATGCCGATGGCGACCGCGACCAGTGCGGTGATCGCGAACCACAGCAGGGTCTGACCGGCCAGCCGGGCGGCGTTGGAGACCTGCTTGAGGTTGGCGATGCTGACGATCACCGCGGTGACGATCAGCGGCGGGACGAGGGCCTTCAGCAGCGTCACGAAGGTGGCGCCGATGGTCTGGAGGGTGCTGGTCAGCCAGTTGGGGGTGCCATCGGCGACGGGGCCCATGTCGCGGGCGACCAGCCCGAGGGCCACGCCGAGGACGAGGGCGAGGAGCACCTGCGCCGCGAAGGGGACGCGGCGGAGACGAGCGAGCACGGGAGAGTGCCTTCCGGGGAGGTTCGGGGAGGGACGACGGGGGCGCAGGGAGCGCACTCAGCCGTCGGCCGTCATCCGCCCGAAGTCGAGCGCGCGCCGCCGGGTCAGGCCCCACACGTTGCGCACGCAGGGGTCAAGGCGCCCCGCCGTCTCGACCATCCCGGGTGTGTCCGGGTTCACCGGGGACGGCGCCCCCTCCCGGCCTCCCGGGAGGTGGCGCCGTCGGACCGCCGCTACACGTTGCTGTCGCGGTCCTCGGGCTTCTTGGAGGTCTCGATCTCGGTCTCGGTGAGCGGGGCGTCGCTCGCCTCGTCCATCCCGCCCCGCTCGACCTCGGTCTTCTCGGGACTCTGCTCGCTCATGCGCCGTCCTGCCCTTCCCCGCCGGATGTGGTCGTCCCGCCGTACCCCGCACCGGCGGCGACGCACACCTGGACGGTCAGCGGCCTCCCATCGGAGGGCCCTCGGTCAGTCGGGCCACACCGGCCGGCGCTTCTCCAGGAAGGAGGTCATGCCCTCCACGGCGCCCGGCAGCTGGCTGGCCGAGGCCATGACCTCCACCGCGGTCGCGTAGGCGTCCCGCTCCGGGCGGTCCAGCTGGGCGTACATCGTCTGCTTGCCCCACGCCTTGCTCGCCCGCGAGCCACGGGTGGCCCGGCCCATGAGGTCGGCCACGGCGTCGTCGAGCTCGGCGTCGGGCACCACCCGGTTGACCAGCCCCCAGTCCAGCGCCGTCCGCGCGTCGATGACGTCGCCGGTCAGCGCCAGCTCCATCGCCCGCTTGCGGCCCACGTTGCGGGCGATCGCCACCATCGGCGTGTGGCAGAACCAGCCGCCCTTGCCCCCGGGGGCGGCGAAGCCGGCCGACTCCGCGGCGACGGCGAGGTCGCAGGAGGCGACCAGCTGGCAGCCGGCCGCGGTGGCCAGGGCGTGCACGCGGGCCAGCACGACCTGCGGCACACCCTGGATGGTCTGCATGAGCTCGGTGCACAGCTGCAGGAGGCTGCGCACCTCCGTCACCGGCCGGCCGGCGACGTCGGCGAAGTCGTGCCCGGCGCTGAACACCGGCCCCTCGGCGGCCAGCACGATGCCCGCCGCGTCGCTCTCCCCCGCCTCGGTGACCGCGGCCAGCAGCTGGCCGAGGTGCTCGCGGGACAGGGCGTTGCGCTTGGCCGGCCGGCACATGGTGATCGTGACGACGTCGCCGTCGCGGGCGACCCGCGGCGCACCCTCAGCACTCATGGGCCGACGCTAGCGGACCTCGACCGGCCCGGTCCCGCCGTGCAGCCGCCCGCGGCCGCGTTCCTTGGCCCCGTACATGGCCAGGTCCGCCGCCTGCAGGACGTCCTCGAACGCCGTCCCCGGCTCGGCGACGGCCAGCCCGATGCTGACCGAGACCCGGACACTGCGCCGGCCGACCTCGACCTCGTCGACCAGGGCGGCCGCGAGCCGCTCGCCCACCGCTGCGGCCGTCGCCCGGTCCAGGCCCGGCAGGACCACGGCGAACTCGTCGCCGCCGAGGCGGCCGACGACGGCGTCCGGCACGTCCTCCAGGTGCTCGCGCAGCCGTTCGGCGAGCCGGACGAGCAGCTGGTCGCCCACCGCGTGACCACCGCGGTCGTTGACCTCCTTGAAGCGGTCCACGTCGATGAACAGCACCGCGCCACCCCCGGCCAGCGCCGCGCGTCCGGCGTCGAGCAGGTGGGCGCGGTTGGCCAGCCCGGTGAGCGGGTCCTGCCGCGCCACCCGCGTCATGGCGCGCCGCCACCCGTCGGCCTCGGTGGCCACGGTGGTCAGCCGGTCGACGGTCTCACGCAGCGCCAGCTGCTGCTCGGTGTCGGCATCCGGCGTCAGCTCGCGGACCGCGGCGGCCAGCAGGTCGAGGACCTCCTCCAGCGGGGCACCGGTCGCGACCGCCTCGAGCACCCGGCCCTGCAGCGCCAGCAGCCGGGCGTCCCACCGGTGGGCGGCCACCTGGCGGCGCAGGGAGAGGACGCTGCGCACCAGGCGCACCTGGATCCCCAGGACGTCGAGGTCGTCGCCGGAGAAGCTGCGGACGTCGTCGTCGAAGACGCCGAGCGACCCGAGGACGAAGCCGTCCTCGTCGATGAGGGGGACGCCGAGGTAGGACCGGATGGCGCCGGCGGCCACCGCGGGGTTCCCGGCGAACACGGGGTGGGCCAGCGCGTCGGGCACCTCCAGGGGCTCGCGGGTGGCCACCACGTAGGCGCAGAACGACAGCTCGTCGGGGACGGTGGAGAACGGTGCGCCGACCCCGATCTCGGCGGGGAAGCACTGCAGGTCCGGGCCGACGAGGTTGATCACCGCGATCGGCGCGTGCAGAGCGCGGGCCATGTAGGCGACGACCGCGTCGAGGTCGGCGTCGCCGGCGTGGCCGCCCAGGCGGTAGCTGGCCAGGGCGGCCAGCCGGTCGGGGTCGGCGACGGCGGGGCGGGGGCTCAGCACGCGCGGCACCGTAACGGCTGTCGGTGACGATTCACACACACTTCTGTACGGGGAGTCCCGACACCGGTGCGGCTGCCCGCCGCGGAGCGCTCCTCGGCATGATCGCGGCATGGATCCCGTGCGCTTCGGACTGGTGGGGTACGGCTTCGGCGGCCGCTACTTCCACGCACCGCTGCTGGCCGCCGCCCCCGAGTGCGAGCTGCTGGGCATCGTCACCACCTCCCCGGAGCGACGGGCGCAGGTGGCCACCGAGCACCCGGGCCTGCGCACCTTCGCCTCGCTGGCGGAACTGGTCGACGCCGGCGCGGAGGCCGTGGCCGTCTCCACCCCGGCCGACACCCACACGGCGCTGACCGAGCAGGCGCTGCGCCTCGGGCTGGCCGTGGTGTGCGACAAGCCGTTCGCGCTCGACGCGGCGGCCGCCCGCGGGTCCGTGCGGCTGTCCGAGGAGCTCGGCCTGCCCCTGGCGCCGTACCAGAACCGCCGCTGGGACTCCGACTTCCGCACCGTGCGCGCCCTCGTCGACGCCGGCCGGCTGGGCACGGTCACCCGCTTCGAGTCACGGTTCGAGCGGTTCGCCCCGGAGCCGGGCCCGCCCGCGTCCGGCGGCGGCACGCTGCTGGACTTCGGCAGCCACCTGGTCGACCAGGCGCTGGTGCTGCTCGGCCCCGTCACCAGCGTCTACGCCGAGTGGCGGCGGCGCGCCAGCGGTCTGGACGACGACGTCTTCATCGCCCTCACCCACACCGGCGGTGCCCGCGCGCACCTGGCCGGCAGCTGGAGCGAGGGCGCGCCCGGGCTGCGCTTCCGCGTCACCGGCAGCGCCGGCAGCTACGTCGTCGCGGGCCCGATGGACGGGCAGGAGGCGGCGCTGCTGGCCGGGCGGACACCGGCGGACGACCCCGACTGGGGCGCCGAGCCGCCGGAGCGGTGGGGACGGCTGCGCCGGGGGGACGACGCCGAGACCGTGCCCACCGAGCGCGGACGCTGGGACACCTTCTACCCCGCGTTCGCCGCCGCCGTGCGCGGGCAGGGGCCGGTGCCGGTCGACCCGCGGGACGCCGTGGCGACCGCCACCGTGCTGGACGCCGCCCGCCGCAGCGCCACCGACGGCGTCGTCGTCACGCTGTAGGGGCCGGCACCGGCTCGTCCAGGCCGTGCGCCGCGCGCACCACGTCGACGATCTGGCCCATGATGCCGGTCAGGCCGACGTCCTTGGGCGTGAAGACCCGGGCGACGCCCTGCTCCCGCAGCCGCCGCGCGTCGCCGTCGGGCACGATCCCGCCGACCACGACCGGGACGTCGTCCAGTCCGGCCTCCCGCAGCCCCTGGAGCACGGCCGGCACGACCTGCAGGTGCGAGCCGGACAGCACCGACAGGCCGACGACGTGCACGTCCTCCTCCACCGCCGCGGACACGATCTGCGCCGGTGTGAGCCGGATGCCCTGGTAGACGACCTCGAAGCCGGCGTCCCGGGCCCGGACGGCGATCTGCTCGGCCCCGTTGGAGTGCCCGTCCAGCCCCGGCTTGCCGACCAGCAGGCGCAACCGCCCACCCAGCTCCTCCCCCGTGGCCCGGACCCGCTCGCGGACCGCGGCCAGCGTCGCGTCCGTCGTCCCGACACCCGCCGCGGCGACCCCGGTGGGGGCCCGGTACTCCCCGAACACCTCCCGGAGCACCCCGGCCCACTCCCCCGTCGTCACGCCGGCGCGGGCGCAGTCGAGGGTCGCCGCCATGAGGTTCTCGTCGCCGCGGGCCGCCTCCCGCAGCGCGTCCAGCGCGCGGCGCACCGGCTCGGGGTCCCGGGTGGCGCGCCACTGCTGGACCGACGCGCAGGCCGCCGCCTCCACCGCGGGGTCGACGGTCTGGATCGCGGTGTCGAGGTCGGCCAGCAGCGGGTTGGGCTCGGTGCCCTCGAACCGGTTGACGCCGACGACGACGTCCTCGCCGCTCTCGATCCGCCGGCGCCGCTCGGCCAACGAGGCCACCAGCCGCCCCTTCATGTAGCCGGACTCGACAGCCGCGACCGCGCCGCCCATCTCCTGCACCCGGGCCATCTCCGCGCGGGCACCCTCGACGAGCTCGGCGACCTTCCGCTCGACGACCACCGAACCGGTGAACAGGTCCTCGTACTCCAGCAGGTCGGTCTCGTAGGCCAGCACCTGCTGCAGCCGCAGCGACCACTGCTGGTCCCAGGGGCGGGGCAGGCCCAGCGCCTCGTTCCACGCCGGCAGCTGCACCGCGCGGGCGCGGGCGTCGCGGGAGAGGGTCACCGCCAGCATCTCCAGCACGATCCGCTGGACGTTGTTCTCCGGCTGCGCCTCGGTCAGGCCGAGTGAGTTCACCTGCACGCCGTAGCGGAACCGCCGGTGCCGCGGGTCCTGGACGCCGTAGCGCTCGCGGGTCAGCTCGTCCCAGAGCTCGGTGAAGGCGCGCATCTTGCACATCTCCTCCACGAAGCGGACGCCCGCGTTGACGAAGAAGGAGATGCGCGCGACCACCTCGCCGAAGCGTTCCGGCGGCACCTGCCCGGAGTCGCGCACCGAGTCGAGGACGGCGATAGCGGTGCTCATCGCGTAGGCGATCTCCTGCACCGGCGTCGCGCCCGCCTCCTGCAGGTGGTAGCTGCAGATGTTGACCGGGTTCCACCGCGGCAGCGCCGAGACGGTGTAGGCCACCACGTCGGTGGTCAGCCGCAGGCTCGGCCCCGGGGGGAACACGTAGGTCCCCCGCGACAGGTACTCCTTGATGATGTCGTTCTGCGTCGTCCCGGCCAGCTCGGCGAGGACGGCGTCCGGGTCGGAGCCCGTCCGCTGCGCCTGCTCCTGCGCCACCACCTGGTAGAGCGCCAGCAGCCACATCGCGGTCGCGTTGATCGTCATCGACGTGTTCGTCTCGCGCAGCGGGATGCCGTCGAACAGCGCCCGCACGTCGCCGAGGTGCGTGACCGGGACGCCGACCTTGCCGACCTCGCCCACCGCCAGCTCGTCGTCCGGGTCGTACCCGGTCTGCGTCGGCAGGTCGAAGGCCACCGACAGCCCGGTCTGCCCCTTGGCCAGGTTCCGCCGGTAGAGCGCGTTGGACTCGGCGGGCGACGAGTGGCCGGCGTAGGTGCGCATGACCCAGGGGCGGTCACGCTCCTCGGGCGTGTGCGGGAACGGCATGCCCGCGGAGTGTAGGGCGGTTACCCGCCAGTAGGAGGGCCCCCTGGGGAGGGGCGCGGTGGGACACTCGCGGGGCACGAGGGAGGAGGCCGCCGATGCCGTTCGGGGTGGGCAGCAACCTGCACTACCTGGTGGGTCCGGTCATCGCGTTCGCCGTCATGGCGCTGCTCGCCCTGTTCATGCGCTGGGCGTTCAGCTCCGACGACCGTCGCCGTCCGCCGGCGGACGACGGCCTGCTCACCCTCGTGGCCACCCTGTCCAGGCGCGAGTCGGCGCTGGCGCTGCGCGCCGTCCTCTCCGACGCCGGGATCCGTTCCACGATCCGTTTCCCCGGCCCGCACCGCGCCGAGGTCCTCGTCTTCCCCGAGGACGCCGAACGCGCCCGCCGGCTGGCCTCCTCGTTCCCCGCAGGATGAGGACGGCCCCCACTGCTCGCGCGCCCGGGCGGGGTCGGCAGCGGCGCCGTCAGTCCGGCCGCTGCACCCGCTCGATCTGCACGCCGAGCCCCCGCAGCTGCTCCACGAAGTCGGGGTAGCCGCGGTCGACGTGGTGCACGTCCTGCACCTCGGTGACGCCGTCGGAGACCAGCCCGGCCAGCACCAGCCCGGCGCCGGCACGGATGTCGGTGGCCAGCACCGGGGCGCTGGAGAGCCGCTCCCGGCCGCGGACGACGGCGTGGTGCCCGTCGATGCGCACCGAGGCGCCCAGCCGGACCAGCTCGTTGACGAACATGAACCGGCCCTCGAACACGTTCTCGGTGATCAGCGCGGTGCCGGTGGAGACCGACGCCAGCGCCACCGCCATGGGCTGCAGATCGGTCGGGAACCCCGGGTAGGGCAGCGTGACGACGTCCACGCAGCGCGGCCGGCCCTCCATGGCCACCCGCAGCCCGCCGTCGAGCGGCTCGACGTGCGCCCCGGCGTCGGTGAGCTTGTCGAGGGCGACGGTGAGGTGGTCGGCCACGGCCCGCTCGATGACGACGTCCCCGCGGGTCATGACTGCGCCGATCGCCCAGGTGCCGGCCACGATCCGGTCGGGCACCGTCGTGTACGTGACCGGCTTGAGGGAAGGCACGCCCTCGACGGTGATGGTGGAGGTGCCGGCGCCGTCGATGACCGCCCCCATCGCGGTGAGCATCGCGCACAGGTCGACGATCTCCGGCTCACGTGCGGCGTTGTCGATCACCGTGGTGCCCTCGGCGAGCACCGCGGCCATCACCAGGTTCTCCGTCGCCCCCACCGACGGGAAGTCCAGCCAGATGCTGGTGCCGGTCAGCCGCGGCGCGGTGGCGACCAGGAAGCCGTGCTCGCTCTCGATGGTCGCGCCCAGCCGCTCCAGGCCGGAGATGTGCATGTCCAGCCCCCGCGAGCCGATCGCGTCACCGCCGGGCAGGGCGACCCGCGCCGACCCGCAGCGGGCCACCAGCGGGCCGAGCACGCTGATCGAGGCGCGCATCTTGCGCACCAGGTCGTAGTCGGTCTCGGTCGCCGGCTCCTCCGGCACGTCGACGACGACCCGGCCGCCACCCCCGCCGTGCGGGTAGCGGTCGTAGGTGACCTCACAGCCCAGGCGCCGCAGCACCTCGCTCATGATCGACACGTCGAGGATGTCGGGGACCTCGTCGATGGTGGTCCGCCCCGACGCCAGCAGCGCGGCGGCCATGAGCTTGAGGGCACTGTTCTTCGCGCCGGTCACCCGCACCTGTCCGCGCAGCGCCGTGCCGCCGGTGACCTCGAAGCACTCCACCGGTCCACCCTAGGTCCCGCTGCGGGGTCCCGCCGCGAGCCTCGATCGGTGGGCGCAGCGGGGTCTTCTCCTAGGCTGCGCAGACATGAGCGTTCGGCTGACCCGCATCTACACGAAGACCGGTGACGCCGGGCAGACCCACCTCGGCGACATGAGCCGGGTCGCGAAGACCGACCCCCGCCTGGTCGCCTACGCCGACGTGGACGAGGCCAACAGCGTGCTCGGGGTCGCCCTGGCGCTCGGCCAGCCGCCGGCGGAGCTGGCCGACCTGCTGCGCACCGTGCAGAACGACCTGTTCGACGTCGGCGCCGACCTGTGCACGCCGATCACCCCGGACCCGGAGTTCCCGCCCCTGCGGATCACCGCGACCTACACCGAGCGGCTGGAGGCGGCCTGCGACACCTACAACGAGACCCTGCCCCGGCTGGCCAGCTTCATCCTCCCCGGCGGCACGCCGCTGGCCGCGCTGCTGCACCAGGCCCGGGTGGTGACCCGGCGCGCGGAGCGCAGCGTGTGGGCGCTGCTGGACGCCGACGCCGACCGGACCAACGCCGAGACCGCGCGCTACCTCAACCGGCTGTCGGACCTGCTGTTCATCCTCGCGCGGGTGGCCAACCCCGGCGGTGACGTGCTGTGGGAGCCGGGCGCGCACAGCGGCGCCCACGCCCAGCGCTCCGCGGCCACCGGCGAGGACTGACCACCGACCCCCCTGCGGGGCCTCACCTGACCGGCGGGGCGGACTCCACCCAGGAGAGGAAGCCGGTCACGGTCGAGGGGTCCATCGCCAGCTCCCGGCGTCCCCCGGCGGTGACGCAGGAGAGGACGACGACGTCCGGCGGCAGCGCGACGTCGTCGGGGCCGGCACTGCGGCGCCCCTCGACCAGGAACTCGGCGCGGCACAGCCGCTGCTGGGGCCGCACCGACAGCGACAGCGCGCGGTACCAGAGCAGCGCGTCCCCGCCGTACCAGGCGACGCCCACCGACCAGCGCGAGGAACCGGCCGGACGCAGCCACATGGTGACCGCCCCGAGGCCGGAGAGCAGGAACCGACGGCGCAGCAGGAAGGCGACCACCACCGCGACGAGGAGCACCCCGGCCAGGATCAGCAGTGCGGTGGTCATCCTGCCGGCGGGCACATCGAGGTGCTGGTCAGCCGGGGCTCAGGCTTCCTGTCCCGCGGCGCGCAGTCGCGACTGGGCGCGGCGGGCAGCGGCCAGGGCCTCGGGGTCGTCGCCGGCGTCCTCGGCCCGGCGCAGCGCCTCACGGGCCCGCTCGACGTCGATCTCGGAGGAGATCTCCGCGGTCTCGGCGAGGATGGACACACCCCGGTCGGTGACCGACAGGAAGCCGCCGTGGGCGGCCACGACCATGTCCTCGCCCTCGGTGGTCCGGATGCGGACCACGCCACCGGGCGCGAGCTCCCCGAGCAGGGGCGCGTGGCCGGGCAGGACACCCAGCTCGCCCTCCGTGGTGCGTGCGATGACCATGCTGGCCTCGCCGGACCAGATCATCCGCTCGACGGCCACCAACTCGACCTGCAGGGTCGCCACGACACTCCTCGGGGTCCACCGCCGGGCGGTGCGGGGTCGCCTCGTCCGGGAGGACACGGCGACGGGTCGGGCCCCACTCTATCGGCCCGGATCGCCGTGGCTCCGGGCCGTCCCCGGGACCACACCTCCGGGCCACCCCGCGGGCGCGGTCCGGGCCTGCGCTGGCCGGCGGCCTCAGGTGGCGCGGCGGTACAGCAGCGTCCAGCGGCCGACGCGGACCCACGGGTGGCGGACGGTGGACGCCGGCGCCCAGTGCTCGGTGACGAAGTGCCGGCCGCCCAGGTACGGGACGGCCGCCGCGGGTGGCCAGCTCCAGTCGGCGCCGTCCGGCCTGCTCGTCCCGTCCACTGTCGTCTCCTGCACCCCGCCCGGACCGTCCGGGCCCCCTGCTGGGTGATCGGCAGCGATCCTGCCGCGCTCGAGGGCCGCCGACCAGGGCTGTTCGTCACCTCCCGCCGGCCCACGACGCAGGACGGCCGGGCCCCCAGCGGGGACCCGGCCGTCGGCCCCTCCAGGGGCCCGCGTCGCGCGGCGTGTGAGGGGGTTGTTACCCCTTCTTCAGCTTGTCGGCGTTGCGCTCGAGGTCCTCGAGACCACCGCACATGAAGAACGCCTGCTCGGGGACGTGGTCGTACTCGCCCTCGGTCAGCGCCTTGAAGGCCTGCAGCGTCTCCGCCAGCGGGACGAAGGACCCCGGCTGACCGGTGAACGCCTCGGCCACGAACATGTTCTGCGAGAGGAACCGCTCGATGCGCCGGGCCCGGTTGACGGTGACCTTGTCCTCCTCACCGAGCTCGTCGATGCCGAGGATCGCGATGATGTCCTGCAGCTCCTGGTAGCGCTGCAGGATCCGCTGCACCTCACGGGCGATCGTGTAGTGCTCCTGGCCCACGTACTGCGGGTCGAGGATCCGGCTGGTGGAGTCCAGCGGGTCCACGGCCGGGTAGATGCCCTTCTCCGAGATCGGCCGGGAGAGCACCGTCGTCGCGTCGAGGTGGGCGAAGGTGGTGTGCGGCGCCGGGTCGGTGATGTCGTCGGCGGGCACGTAGATGGCCTGCATCGAGGTGATGGAGTGGCCGCGGGTCGAGGTGATCCGCTCCTGCAGCTCGCCCATCTCGTCGGCCAGGGTCGGCTGGTAACCCACCGCGGACGGCATGCGACCGAGCAGCGTGGAGACCTCGGAGCCGGCCTGGGTGAACCGGAAGATGTTGTCGATGAAGAGCAGGACGTCCTGGTTCTTCTCGTCGCGGAAGTACTCCGCCATCGTCAGGGCCGACAGCGCCACCCGCAGGCGGGTGCCCGGCGGCTCGTCCATCTGACCGAAGACCAGCGCGGTCGAGTTGATGACGCCGGACTCGGTCATCTCCGTGATGAGGTCGTTGCCCTCACGGGTGCGCTCGCCGACACCGGCGAACACCGACACGCCACCGAACTCCTGGGCGACGCGGCGGATCATCTCCTGGATGAGCACCGTCTTGCCCACGCCGGCGCCGCCGAACAGGCCGATCTTCCCGCCGGCCACGTAGGGCGTGAGCAGGTCGATGACCTTGATGCCGGTCTCCAGCATCTCGGTGCGGCCCTCGAGCTGGTCGAACCGCGGCGCGTGCCGGTGGATCTCCCAGCGGTCGGCGTCCCGGCCGTAACCGGGCTCGTCGAGGCACTCGCCGAGGGCGTTCCAGACGTGGCCGGTGGTCACGTCGCCGACGGGCACGGAGATCGCGGCACCGGTGTCGCGGACCTCGGCGCCACGGATCAGGCCGTCGGTCGGCTGCATCGAGATGGTGCGGACCACGTTGTCACCCAGGTGCTGGGCGACCTCGAGGGTCAGCGTCTTGCCCAGGTCGGCGAGGGTGACCTCCACCTTCAGGGCGTTGAACAGGTCGGGCATCGCGTCGCGCGGGAACTCGACGTCGACGACCGGGCCGGTGACCCGGACGACGCGGCCGGTCGTCTGGGTGGTCGGACGGTCCTCGGTGACGGTCATCTGTACAGCTCTCCTGCCCTCGGGCTCGGTTGCTTGCGCGTCTTCAGTGTCCCCGCCGGAGCGGGGAGGGGTCAGTCGTCGGCGCCGGCCGACACGAGCGCGTCGGCACCGCCGACGATCTCGCTGATCTCCTGCGTGATCTCCGCCTGACGGGCCTGGTTGGCCTGCCGCGACAGGTTCTTCGCCAGCTCCTCGGCGTTGTCCGACGCCGACTTCATCGCCCGCCGGCGGGACGCCGACTCCGACGCCGCCGACTCGAGCATCGCCGCGAAGATCCGCGTCGTCACGTACTTCGGCAGCAGGGCGTCGAGCAGGGCCTCGGCCGACGGCTCGAACTCGTAGGAGGTGGGGACGCCGCTGTCACCGCCGGTGACACCGTGCTCGCGGTCCTCCCGCTCGTAGTCGAACTCCTCGACCTCCTCGACCTCCAGCGGGGCCATCCGCTTGGCGACGGGGACCTGGGAGAGCAGCGAGCGGAACTCGGTGTAGACGATGTGCAGCTCGTCCACGCCGAGGACGCCGTCGGCGCCGGCCCCGGTCTCGTCGTCGTCCTCACCGGCGGTGAAGGCGGCGATGAGCGCCTCCCCCACGCGCTGGGCGTCGGGGTAGTTGGGCTGCTCGGAGAACCCGGTGAAGGTGTCGGCCATCTCGCGGTTGCGGAAGGAGTAGTAGGTCTCCCCCTTCCGCCCGACCACGTAGAGGACCGGCTCCTTGCCCTCCTGGCGCAGCAGCGACAGCAGCTCCTCGGTGCGGCGCAGGACGTTCACGTTGTACGAGCCGGCGAACCCGCGGTCGGAGGTGATCACGAGGACCGCAGCCCGGCGGGCGTTCTGCCGCTCGGTGAGCAGCGGGTGGTCCAGCGACGCCGAGGAAGCCAGCGCCGACAGGACCCGCGTGATCTCCCGGGCGTAGGGCTTGGAGGCCTCCACCCGGGCCTGGGCGCGCACGATGCGGGCACCGGCGATCAGCTCCTGCGCCGAGAAGATCTTCTTCGTCGACTGCGTGGAGCGGATGCGGCGCCGAAGCGCGCGGAGGTTGCCGGCCACGGTCAGCTGCCCCGCTTGACCTGGACGCGCTCCTGGCCGCGCTCGGACGCGTCCATCGCCTCGGCCTCGGGCTCGTTGATCTGGAGGGTGCCGCCGTCGGAGGTCTGGAACTGCCGGTAGAACTCCTCGACCGCGGCCTCCAGGCTGCGGACGGCGTCCTCGCCCAGGGCCTTGGTCTGGCGGATCTCGTCGTAGATGCCGTTGTCACCGCGACCGATGAAGTCGAGGAACTCGGACTCGAAGCGACGGACCTCGGGCACCGGGACCTTGTCGAGCTTGCCGGTGGTGCCCAGCCAGATGGAGACGACCTCGCGCTCGACCGGGTAGGGCTGGTACTGGCCCTGCTTGAGCAGCTCGACCAGGCGCTGACCGCGGTCCAGGGTGGCCCGGCTGGAGGCGTCCAGGTCCGAGGAGAACGAGGCGAACGCCTCGAGCTCGCGGTACTGGGCGAGGTCCAGTCGCAGGCGACCGGCGACGGACTTCATCGCCTTGATCTGCGCCGAACCACCCACGCGGGACACCGAGATGCCGACGTTGATGGCCGGGCGGACACCGGAGTTGAACAGACCCGTCTCGAGGAAGATCTGACCGTCGGTGATCGAGATGACGTTGGTCGGGATGTACGCCGACACGTCGTTGCCCTTGGTCTCGATCAGCGGCAGGCCGGTCATGGAGCCGGCGCCGAGCTCGTCGGAGAGCTTGGCGCAGCGCTCCAGGAGCCGGGAGTGCAAGTAGAAGACGTCGCCCGGGTAGGCCTCGCGACCCGGCGGGCGGCGCAGCAGGAGGGACACCGCGCGGTAGGCCTCGGCCTGCTTGGACAGGTCGTCGAACACGATCAGGACGTGCTTGCCCTCGTACATCCAGTGCTGGCCGATGGCCGAGCCGGTGTAGGGGGCGATGTACTTGAAGCCGGCGGCCTCCGACGCCGGAGCGGCGACGATGGTCGTGTACTCCATCGCGCCGGCCTCCTCGAGGGCGGAGCGGATGGCGGCGATCGTGGAGCCCTTCTGGCCGACCGCGACGTAGATGCAGCGCACCTGCTGCTTCGGGTCGCCGGTGGCCCAGGCCTGCTTCTGGTTGATGATCGTGTCGGTGACGATCGCCGTCTTGCCGGTCTGGCGGTCACCGATGACCAGCTGCCGCTGGCCACGGCCGATCGGCGTCATGGCGTCGATCGCCTTGATGCCGGTCTGCATGGGCTCGTGCACCGACTGCCGCTGCACCACGGTGGGGGCCTGCAGCTCCAGGGCGCGGCGGCCGGTGGTGGCGATGGGGCCGGCACCGTCGATCGGGTTGCCCAGCGGGTCGACGACGCGACCGAGGTAGCCGTCGCCGACGGGGACCGAGAGCACCTCGCCGGTGCGGCGGACCTGCTGGCCCTCCTCGATGCCGGCGTAGTCGCCCAGGACGACCACGCCGACCTCGCGCACGTCGAGGTTCAGGGCCAGGCCGCGGACGCCGCTCTCGAACTCGAGCAGCTCGTTGGTCATGACCGAGGGCAGGCCCTCGACCCGGGCGATGCCGTCGCCGGCCTCGGTGACGATCCCGACCTCTTCCCGGGACACGTCCGGGCTGTAGTCGGTGACGTAGTTCTGGATGGCACTGCGGATCTCGTCTGCGGAGATCGTCAGCTCGGCCATGGTCTGCGTCCTCTTCCCTGCTGGGGTGGTGTCTGTCTGCTGGACTGGGGCTGCGGAGCGGAGCCGGTCAGCCGACCAGCCGTCGGCCGGCGGCCTCGAGGCGGTGGGTGATGCTGCCGTCGATGACCTCGTCGCCGACCCGGATCACCAGGCCACCGAGGACGGCGGGGTCCACGGTCACCTGCAGTCCCATCGCCCGGCCGTAGAGGCGGCTGAGCACGTCGGTCAGTCGGCGCTCCTGCGCGACGGTGAGCGGGACCGCGCTGGTCACGCGGGCCACCGAGTGACCCCGACGACCGGAGGCCGCCTCGGAGAGCCGCTCGACGACCGTCGCGGCGTTGCCGACGGTGCGCCCGGTGAGGTGGTTGCGCAGCAGCAGGACGGTGATCGGGCTGACCCGCCCGGCCAGCAGCCGTTCGAGGAGGGCGCTCTTCCCCTCCACGGGGGCCGAGCGGTCGCTGAGGATGCGCGAGAGCTCGGCGTCCCCGGCGATGATGCGGCCGAAGCGGAAGAGCTCGTCCTCCACGCCCTCCAGCTCGCCCCGCGCGGCGGCCGCGTCGAGCGCGGCCTCCGTCGCGACGGTCTCGGTGGCCTCGACCAGGTCCAGCGGCCGCGACCAGCGCTGCCGGGCGACCGTCTCGACCAGGTCGACGGCGGCCTCGGAGACCTTGCCGCCGAACAACCGGCGGGCCAGGCCCGCCCGGTCCGCCGGCGAGCCGGACGGATCCGACAGCGCCCGGCGCAGCCCGATCTGCCCGTCGAGCAGGCGGGCCACGGCGAACAGCTCGTCGGCCAGGCCGACGAGGGCGTTCCCGGTGGCGCCGCTGGTCCGATCGGTCAGGCGCTCCCGCACCTGCGCGAGCGCCGCCCGGCTGGAGGCGTCCATCAGCGGTTGCCCTCCGGGACGTACACCGAGCTGCCGGTGCGCCCGTCCGGCGACCCCGCGGCCATGCCGTCGAGCTGGTCGAGGAACCGGTCGACGGTGCCCCGGCGACGGGCGTCGTCCTCCAGGGACTCCCCGACCACGCGGCCGGCGAGGTCGACGGCGAGCGCGCCGATGTGGCCGCGCAGCTCGTTGACGACCTGCTGACGGGACGCCGCCAGCTGCTCCTCGCCCCGCGCCAGGATCCGCGCGGACTCCTGCTGGGCCTGGGCCCGCAGCTCCTCGAGGATCTGCTGGCCCTCGGCACGCGCCTGGTCGCGGATCTGTGCCGCCTCGGTGCGGGCCTCGGCCAGCTGGGCGCGGTACTGCTCCAGCGCCGCCTTGGCCTCGGCCTGCATCGCCTCGGCACGCTCGATGCCACCCTCGATCGCCTCGCGGCGGGCCTGGAAGACCTGCTCGAAGCGGGGGGCGACGAACTTCGCGAACACGAAGAAGACGAGCGCGAAGGCGATCAACCCGATGACGATCTCGCCCACGGGCGGGATCAGCGGGTTGTGTGATTCCGCAGCCAGGATGCTCATGTTCTGCACGTCCCTACGTCAGCGGTGTCCGAACCGGTGAGGCCTGGGGTCACTGACCGAAGATGAAGGGGACGACCAGGCCGATCAGCGCGAGCGCCTCGGAGAGGGCGGCACCGAGGAAGGCGTAGGTCCGGGTCAGGCCGGCGGACTCGGGCTGCCGGGCGGTCGCCTGGATGTAGGCGGCCCAGACGATGCCCACACCGATGCCGGGGCCGATGGCGGCGAGGCCGTAACCGACCGAGCCGATGCTGCCGGTCAGTTCTGCCAGAACGTCCATTGCTGAGGATTCCTCCTGTGTCGGTCGCCCGGGTCGTCCCGGGCGGCTGGCGGGGGTGGAGCGGTCAGTGGGCGGGCTCGACGGCGCCGTTGAGGTAGGTCGCCGTGAGGATGGTGAAGACGTAGGCCTGCAGCACGATGACCAGCAGCTCGAAGAACGTCATGATGATCGCCATCAGGAACGAGAGCGGGCTGAAGATGACCGAGAAGTTGCCCACGAAGAAGAGGTAGGTCGCGCCCAGGGAGAAGACGACCAGCAGCATGTGGCCGGCGAACATGTTCGCGAAGAGCCGCACGGCCAGGGTGAACGGCCGGATGATGAAGACCTGGAGCAGCTCGATCGGGGTGACCAGGACCAGCGCGCCCACGGGCACGCCGGGCGGGATGGCGGCGTCCTTGAAGTACTTCGCCGCACCCTGCTCACGGATGCCGATCCAGTTGTAGAGCACCCAGACGATCACCGCGAGGACCAGCGGGATCGCGAACTTGGAGTTCGGGGAGATCTGCGCGAACGGGATGATGCTCATCGCGTTGTTCGCGAGGATGAAGAAGAACAGCGAGGCGAGGAACGGCGCGAACGGCAGGCCCTTGGGGCCGATGACGTCGCGGGCCATGCCGTCGCGGACGAGGGAGTAGCCGCTCTCGCCGAGGTACTGGAGCTTGCCCGGCACGATCGAGGGCTTGCGCACCGCCGCGACCAGCAGGGCCGTGATCACCGCGGTCGCGATCCAGAGGATGATCGTGATGCGGGTGATCTCGAAGTCGATGCCCAGCAGGGAGAACGAGGCGAGCGGCTCCGGGTAGAACTCCTCGATGCTCGGAGCCTGGAAGCCGGTGTCCTCGCCACCTTCGGCGGCGGCGAGCACGTCGGCGAGCGCGAGGGCGCTGGAGGTCACCGTTGTCCCTTCTGCGTCCTGGGTGGGCTGCGTCGCCCGCCCCGGGTGGAGCCGGTGCGCCCGGCCCCCTCGGCCGGGGGCACGGCGCCGTACTTGACGACCACCAGGTAGATGGCCACCGTGAGACCGAGGAGAACGCCGATCAGGGCGACGAAGTTGGTGCCCAGCCAGCGGTCGAGCAGCAGCCCGGCCCCACCCCACACGATGATCCCGGAGAGCATGGTCCCGGTGATCCCCCAGCCGATGTCGGCCCCACTGGGGTGACGTTCGGCGGGCGCTGCAGGTCGGGGCCGAGAGACCCCGCGAGCGGAGCTGTCCTCGGCCATCGGCCCGGACACTATCAGCCGCGTGTCGAGGCGCCTCCGGGCGGCGTGGAGATACCCCCGGACGTGGGTGCCGCCGGGGGTTGCACGTAGTACAGACGGCGGGTCCAGACCCACCGCTGCTGGACGACGCTCCACAGCAGCGCGCCGGCGATGACGACCCACGCGAAGGTGCGCCGGTCGAGCCAGCCGTCGGCGGGCAGCGACTGCAGGACCGCGGCGAGCACCACGATCTTCACCAGGAACGAGCCCATCGCGGCGGGCAGCGTGAAGGCGTCGCCGTGCCGGCCGGCCCACGCGATGACCAGCCCGGAGAGGGCGAAGAAGGCCGTGACCACGGCGGCGCCGAGGAGCACCGCCAGCGCGTCGTCCCACCCGCCGAGCAGCCCCGCGATGGGGGCAGCGACGACGGTGAGCGCCGCGGTGACCGCCGCCCCCACCCGGAGGAAGGAGAGGTCCCAGGGGACCTCCCGGGAGGTGTCGGTGCCGGTCATCGGACTCCCTGCCCCGCCCCGGCGGCCCGCGGGGACGGCTCGTCGGTCGCATCGGCGCGGCCGGAGGTGGTCGAGGTGGCGGCACGGGTGGCCCGTGCCGTGGGGTGGTCGGCGCGGCTGCGCCTGCGCTGCGCCACGAGCTCGGCGGCGCGCTCCTCACGCGCGGCCCGGCGGGCCCGGGGGCTGAGCACGACGACGACGCCCACGACCAGCAGGACGCCGACCGCGACCAGCAGCTCGGCGCTCCCCCCGGTGATGGACAGCGCGACCGCGCCGAAGGACAGCAGCGCCGCCCAGAAGTACATGACGAGCACCGCGCGCCGGTGCGAGTGGCCGATGGCGAGCAACCGGTGGTGCAGGTGCATCTTGTCCGGCGAGAACGGCGACTGGCCCCGCAGGCTGCGGCGGACCACGGCGAGGACCAGGTCGATGAACGGGATGGACAGGACGGCGACCGGCACCAGCAGCGGCAGGGCCAGCGGCAGCAGGTTGGCCGCGGAGTCGAAGGACTGCGGGTCCACCCGGCCGGTCGCGGTGACCGCGGCCGCGGAGAGCATGAGGCCGACCAGCATCGAGCCGGAGTCGCCCATGAAGATGCGCGCCGGGCTGAAGTTGTGCGGCAGGAAGCCCAGGCACGCCCCGGCGAGGACGGCGGTGATGAGGGCCGGGGCGCTGGCCACCTCGTCGTAGCCGACCAGGCCCAGGTTGTAGCTGTAGGCGAAGAAGGCCAGCGCGGCCACGGCGGAGACACCGGCGGCCAGCCCGTCGAGGCCGTCGATGAAGTTCAGCGCGTTGACGGTGAGGACCGTCAGCAGGATGGTCAGCGGCACCCCGATGGAGGGGCCCAGCGACAGCGTCCCGATGTCGGCCACCGGCAGGAACACGAACGCCAGCTGCACGCCGAGCAGCACCATGACACCGGCCGCGGCGATCTGACCGGTGAGCTTGGTCAGCGCGTCCAGCCCGAACTTGTCGTCGAGCACGCCGAGGGCGCAGATCAGCCCGCCGGCGGCGAGCACGGCCGCGGTCTGGGAGTCCTCGAAGGTGCGCTGCAGCGCCGGCAAGCGGGTCGCCACGAGGATCGCGGCCGCGACGCCCAGGTACATCGCCACCCCTCCCCCGCGCGGGGTCGGGATGACGTGCACGTCGCGCTCGCGGGGGGCGGCCATCATCCGCAGCCGGACCGCGGCCATCCGCACCACCGGGGTGGCCAGGTAGGTGACCAGCCCGGCGGTCAGCAGGACGACGACGTACTCGCGCACGGGTCAGGCCGGGCCGGGAGGGGCGCCGGCCGCACGGCCCGCCGCCCGGCCGGTGGCCCAGGAGGGGGTGCTCATGGCGGCAGTGCTCCCGGCGGGATCGACGACGGACGGTCGTCCCACGGTATCGCCCCGGACGCGCGCGCATCGGTGCCGCGCGGCCCGGCCCCGCTGCAGGGGCCCGCCGCGAGCCCGCGAGTGGCGGGGCAGCGGTCCCCTTCCTCAGTCGGCGAGGTCGGGCACGACCTCGCGCAGCCGGTCGAGCGGGATCGCGCCGATGCGCAGCACCCGCGGGACCGGGGCGGTGCAGTCGACGATCGTGCTGGGCGCGGAGTCGGTCCGCGGACCGCCGTCGAGGACCACCGCCGCGTGGGTGCCCAGCTGGGCGACCGCCTGGTCGGCGGTGGTGGCGGCCGGCCGGCCGGAGCGGTTGGCGCTGGAGACCGCCAGCGGCCCGGTCCGGCGGAGCAGGTCACGGGCCACCTCGTCGTCGGGCAGGCGGACGGCGACGGTGCCCTCGGCGTCCCCCAGGTCCCAGGCCAGGGACGGCGCGTGCTCGAGGACGAGGGTGAGCCCGCCGGGCCAGAAGGCCTCCGCGAGGCGCGTGGCGACCTCGGGGACGGTGAGCACCAGCCCGGCCAGCGTGGACGCCTCACCGACGAGGACGGGGACCGGCATGGTGCGCCCGCGGTTCTTCGCGGCCAGCAGGGACATCACCGCCGCGGGGTCGAACGCGTCGGCGGCGACCCCGTAGACGGTGTCGGTCGGCAGCAGCACCAGCTCGCCGCGGCCGATCGCCGCCGCCGCGGCGTCCAGCCCGGCGGCGCGGGCGTCGGGGTCGGTGCAGTCGTAGAGGTCGGCCACGAGGCGGCAGTCTGTCATCCCGCCGTGCGGCGGGCGGTGGTGAACCGGGGGCGGCCGGAGAGGTCGCCGTGGTCGGCGACGTCGTCGAAGCCACCGTGCGCGCGGACCAGCGCGGGCAGCGCACTCCCCTGCTGGTCGGCGTGCTCGATGCCCAGGTGGCCGCCCGGGCGCAGCAGCCGGGCGGCGGTGCGCAGCAGGCCGCGGACGACGTCGAGCCCGTCGGGGCCGCCCCACAGCGCCAGGGGCGGGTCGTGGTCGGCGACCTCGCGCGGCACCCGGGCACCGTCGGGCACGTACGGCGGGTTGGAGACGACGAGGTCGACGCCGCCGTCCAGGTGCGGGAGCAGCTGCGGGGACGTCATGTCACCGGCGAGCACCTCGACCGGGCGGTCCCCCGCGGCGGTCCGCGCGGCGGCGTTGTGACGGGTCCACTCGATGGCCCCGGCGTCGCGCTCGACGGCGAGCACGTGGGCGGCCGGGTGCTCGTGGGCGATGGACAGCGCGATGGCGCCGGACCCGGCCCCGAGGTCGACGACGACCGGTTCGGCGACGTCCGCCAGCCGCGCCAGCGCCCACTCGACCAGCAGCTCGGTCTCCGGTCGCGGCACGAACACCCCCGGGCCGACGGCGAGCTCCAGGTGCCGGAACGGGGCGTGGCCGGTCAGGTGCTGCAGCGGCACCCGGTCCGCGCGCTGGTCCAGCAGCGCGGCGAACCGGGTCGCCGCGTCGTCCGGGACGACGGCGAGGGTCAGCAGGCCGGTCCGGGGGACGCCGACCACGTGGGCCAGCAGCAGTTCGGCGTCCACCCGTGGCGACTCGACGCCGGCGTCGGCGAGCCGGCGGGCGGCGTCGGCGAGGAGCGTGCGGGGGTTCAGGAGCCGGCCGCCAGCAGCTCGGCGGTGTGCGCGCGGGTGAGCGCGTCGATGACCGGGTCGAGCTCGCCGTCGAGCACCTGGTCGAGGTTGTGCGCCTTGAACCCGACCCGGTGGTCGGAGATCCGGCTCTCGGGGAAGTTGTAGGTGCGCACCCGCTCGCTGCGGTCGACGGTGCGGACCTGGCTGCGGCGCTGGTCGCTCGCCGCGGCGGCGGCCTCCTCGCGGGCGGCGGCCAGCAGCCGGGAGCGCAGCACCCGCAGCGCCGACTCGCGGTTCTGCAGCTGGCTCTTCTCGTTCTGCGAGCTCACGACGATGCCGGTCGGCAGGTGGGTGATCCGGACGGCGGAGTCGGTGGTGTTCACGCTCTGCCCGCCGGGGCCCGACGAGCGGAAGACGTCGATCCGCAGGTCGTTCGGGTCGACGGTGACGTCGACCTCCTCCGCCTCGGGCAGCACCAGGACGCCGACCGCGGAGGTGTGGATGCGGCCCTGCGACTCGGTGACCGGCACCCGCTGCACGCGGTGCACACCGCCCTCGAACTTCAGCCGGGACCAGATGCCCTCGTCGGTGCGGGACTTGATCGCGATCGAGACGTCCTTGTAGCCCCCGAGCTCGGCCGGGACGGCGTCGAGCACCTCGGTGGCCCAGCCGCGGCGCTCGGCGTAGCGCAGGTACATGCGCAGCAGGTCGCCGGCGAACAGCGCGGACTCCGCGCCGCCCTCCCCCGCCTTGATCTCGAGGATGACGTCCTTGTCGTCGTCGGGGTCCTTGGGCAGCAGCAGCTCGCGCAGCCGGTCCTCGAGCTCGGGGATGCGCTGCTCCAGCGCCTCGGCCTCCGCGGCGAACGAGGCGTCCTCACCGGCCAGCTCGCGGGCGGCGGTGAGGTCCTCACGGGCGGCGTCCAGTGCGCGCTTGGTCTCGACCAGCGGGGCGAGCTGGGCGTAGCGGCGGCCCAGCCTGCGGGCGCGGCCGGTGTCGGCGTGGACGGCGGGGTCGGCGAGCTCGGTCTCCAGGGCGGCGTGCTCGGCCAGCAGCCCGCTCAGGAGATCGGGCTGCGCAGCCGACCCGGCCTCGGTGGAGCTGCTCACGGGGTCACTTCCCAGGGACGGTCGGTCCGCACGCGGGCCGACGGGGAGAACAGGGGCCGGACACGACGACGGCGCCCGCCCCACCGGGAGTGGTGGGAGCGGGCGCCGTCGGGGGTGCTACTTCTCGGCGCCGGTGCCGGCGTTGCGCTTGCCGAACCGCTTCTCGAAGCGGGCGACGCGGCCACCGGTGTCCAGGATCCGCTGCTTGCCCGTGTAGAAGGGGTGGCAGGCGGAGCAGGTCTCGACGGTCAGCGTGCCGCCGGGTGCCGTGCTGCGGGTGGTGAAGGTGTTCCCGCAACCACAGGTCACCGTGGTGGTGTGGTAGTCGGGGTGGATGCCGGGCTTCATGTCGCCTCTTCCGGGGTCTGTGTCGTACTGGTCTGTCGAACGCCGGCGGCCGGCCGGTCATTCCGGCCGCGCAGCGGGGCTCAGTCGCTCAGTATCCCTGATGCGCGAGCCCCGCCGGCGGCGGCCCTGGTGACGTACTGGAACGGCCCCGTCCCAGGCCCCGCCCTGAGCGTGCGGAGGGTGGGAGGACGGGGGTCCTTCCTCAGTCGTTGCCGGGGCCGAGCGTCGTCTTCTGGATCTGCATGAGGAACTCGATGTTGTTCCGCGTCTTCTTGAGCTTGTCCAGCAGCAGCTCCAGGGCCTGCTGGGGCTCGAGCGCGGCGAGCACCCGGCGCAGCTTGATGACGATGGCCAGCTCGTCGGGCGACATGAGGATCTCCTCCTTGCGCGTGCCCGACGCGTTGACGTCGACGGCCGGGAAGACCCGCTTGTCCGCCAGCCGGCGGTCCAGCTTGATCTCCGCGTTACCGGTGCCCTTGAACTCCTCGAAGATGACCGTGTCCATCGTGGAGCCGGTCTCCACCAGCGCCGAGGCGATGATGGTCAGCGAGCCGCCGTTCTCGATGTTGCGGGCGGCGCCGAGGAAGCGCTTGGGCGGGTACAGCGCCGTGGAGTCGACACCACCGGAGAGGATGCGCCCGCTGGCGGGGGCCGCCAGGTTGTAGGCGCGGCCCAGGCGGGTGATCGAGTCCAGCAGGACGACGACGTCGTGGCCCATCTCGACCAGGCGCTTGGCCCGCTCGATGGACAGCTCCGCGACCGTGGTGTGGTCCGACGGCGGCCGGTCGAAGGTCGAGGCGATGACCTCGCCCTTCACCGAGCGCTGCATGTCGGTGACCTCCTCGGGCCGCTCGTCGACGAGGACGACCATGAGGTGGCACTCGGGGTTGTTCGTGGTGATCGCGTTGGCGATCGCCTGCAGCACCATCGTCTTGCCCGCCTTGGGCGGGCTGACGATCAGCGCGCGCTGCCCCTTGCCGATCGGCATGACCAGGTCGATGACCCGGGTGGTCAGCTGGTGCGGCTCGGTCTCCAGCCGCAGGCGCTCCTGCGGGTAGAGCGGGGTCAGCTTGGTGAACTCCGGACGCTGCCGGGCCTGCTCGGGCTCCAGGCCGTTGACGGTGTCCAGCCGGACCAGCGCGTTGTACTTGTCCTTGCGCTCACCCTCGCGCGGCTGGCGGACGGCGCCGGTGATGGCGTCACCGCGGCGCAGGCCGTAGCGGCGCACCTGCGACAGCGACACGTACACGTCGTTGGGGCCGGTCAGGTAGCCCGACGTCCGGACGAACGCGTAGTTGTCGAGGACGTCGAGGATGCCCGCGACCGGCAGCAGGACGTCGTCCTCGCTGACGGTGGGCTCGCTCTGCTCGAACCGCTCCCGGCCGTTGGTGCCCCGGCGGTTGCGGTCCCGGTAACGGCGCCCGCGGCGGCCGCGGCCGCCCTCGAGGTCGTCGTCGTCCTCGTCGGTGCGGTCGTTGCGGTTGTCGTTCCGGTTGTCCGGACGGCCGCCACGGTCGTTGCGCTCGGCGCGGTCGGGACCGCGGTTGCCGTCCCGGTTCTCACGGTTGCCGCGCTCGGCCCGCTCGCCACCGTCACGGGCACCGCCGTCGCGGGCACCGTCCCGGTTCTCGCGGTTGCCGCGCTCGGCCCGCTCGGCACCGTCACGGGGAGCACCGTCGCGGGCGCCACCGTCACGGGGAGCACCGTCGCGGGCGCCGCCGTCCCGGTCGCCACGGGTGCGGTTGCCGCGCTCGCCGCGGTCGCGGCTGCGCTGCGGACGCTCCCCGTCGGCGCGCTCGCCGTCGGTCCGCTCGGGGGCGGTGGCGGGGGCCGTCTCGGCGGCCGGCGCCTCGGCGCGCGGCTCGGACGCCGGGGCCGCGGCCTCGGTCGCCGGGCTCTCGGCAGCCGGCGCCGCGGTGTCGGCGGCGGGGGCGCCCGCGGGCCGGCTGGCCGCACGCCGCCGCCGCGGGGCGGGCTCGGCCGGGGTCTCGGCCGGCGCGGTCACCGGACCGCTGTTGGCCCCGCCGCTGACCGGCGCCTCCAGCGGCGCGGCCGTGGCGGCGACGCCGCGCGCGGCGTCGGCACCCTGGGTGCTCGTGGTGGTCTCGGCGCTGCGGGCCGTCGGGATGCCGGCGGACGCGCCCTCGGCGGGCCCGGTGCCGGCACCCTCGCCGCCGACCTGGCGGGCGGAGATGGCGGCGACGAGGTCGCCCTTGCGCATCCGGCCGGTGCCGGAGATGCCGAGCTCGGCCGCCAGCCGCTGCAGCTCGGGCAGCAGCATGCCGGACAGCCCGCTGCCGCGGCGACGGGTCCGGCCCGCCGTCCCAGAAGCGGCAGATGCCTCGTCGGTCCCGGCGCCCTGGGGCGCGGCGACGAGGTCGGTGGTCTCGCTCACGTACAGGTCCTTCCCTGCGGAGACCTGCGCCTACCAGCGCAGGGGGTGACCCGGTTCCCCCTCGGTCCGGCCCGGGAGCGGGACAGCACGGAGAACGGGATCGATGAGGTGCGAGGCGGAATCTGCGGCGACGGAATGGATTTCGTCTGCAACGCCCCGCGCGAGGCTCGCCCCTGGGGGCGGCTACGCCGTGAGCCTAAACCGCGCTCACGGACACGACAACACTGGTGAGTACCGGTGTGTTCCTCGTTACCGAGACGATACCTGAACCGGACGGTCCAGGACGGCGACACCACCAGCATCGACGTCCAGCGGCAGGACCGACCACCCCGATGGGGTGAGATCGGCCACCTCGCGCACCGCGACCGGCTCCTCCGCCGTCTCGCCGGCGGCGCGGCGGGCCAGCACGAGGACGCTGGGCCCGGCACCGGAGACGACGGCCGCGTGCCCGGCGGCGCGCAGTCGCTCCAGCAGCGTGAGGGTGTCGGGCATGGCCGCGGAGCGCTGCCGCTGGTGCAGGCGGTCGTCGGTCGCGTCGAGCAGCAGGGCCGGCGAGGTGGTGAGCGCGTGGGTGAGCAGCGCCGCCCGGGAGGCGTTGAAGACCGCGTCCCCGTGCGGCACCAGCTCGGGCAGCAGGCTGCGGGCCACGTGCGTCGACAGCGTCACCTGGGGCACGAGGACGACGGGCACGACGTCGCGGTGCACCGCGAGCCGCTCGGCCCGCGCGCCGCCGGGCGTGGTCCACGACAACGTCGCCCCGCCCAGCAGGCACGGTGCGACGTTGTCCGGGTGGCCCTCCAGCTCGGTGGCCAGGTCCAGCGCGGCGGCGCGGTCGACCGGCCCGGCGTCGGGGCACAGCGCCCACGCCCCGACGATGCCGGCGACGACGGCGGCCGCCGAGGACCCCATCCCCCGGCCCTGCGGGATCGTGTTCTCCGCGACCACCCGCAGCCCCGGCGGGCGCCAGCCCAGCCGCTCGCACGCCGCCCGGAACGCCCGGACCACCAGGTGCGACTCGTCGGTGGGCAGGCTGTGCGCCCCCTCGCCGGTCATCACGACCTCCAGCCCGCTCTCGGCGCTGCTGAACTCGAGGACGTCGTGGCGCGCCAGCGCCAGGCCGGCGCAGTCGAACGCGGGGCCGAGGTTCGCGCTGGTCGCGGGGACGCGGACCCGCACCGCCGCGCCGGCCGGTGCGCTCACAGGCCCAGCTGCGCCGCCGCGACGGCCGCGTCGACCGGGACGGTCACCGGTGCGGGGGCACCGGAGATCGCCCACTCCGGGTCCTTGAGGCCGTTGCCGGTCACCGTGCACACCACCCGCTGGCCCGGCTCGAGCCCGCCGGCCTGCGCCATCTTGAGCAGCCCGGCGACCGACGCGGCCGACGCCGGCTCGACGAAGACCGCCTCGCTGCGGGCCAGCAGCCGGTAGGCGGCGAGGATCTCGCGGTCGGTGACGCTGTCGATGAGCCCGCCGGAGTCGTCCCGCGCGGCCAGCGCCTTGGTCCACGACGCCGGGTTCCCGATGCGGATGGCGGTGGCGATCGTCTGCGGGTGCTCGACCACCTGGCCGGTGACGATGGGCGCCGCGCCGGCGGCCTGGAAGCCCCACATGCGCGGCCGCTTCGAGGCGGTGCCGTCCTCGGCGTACTCGCGGTAGCCCTGCCAGTAGGCGGTGATGTTGCCGGCGTTGCCGACCGGCAGGCAGTGGATGTCCGGGGCGTCGCCGAGCACGTCGACGATCTCGAAGGAGGCGGTCTTCTGCCCCTCGATGCGGAACTGGTTGACGCTGTTGACCAGGCTGACCGGGTAGTCGATCGCCAGCTTGCTGGCCAGCGCCAGGCAGTCGTCGAAGTTGCCGTCGACCTGCAGCAGCTTCGCGCCGTGCACCAGCGCCTGGGCGAGCTTGCCGAGCGCGATCTTGCCCTGGGGCACGAGGACGGCGCAGACCAGCCCGGCGCGGGCGGCGTAGGCGGCGGCGCTGGCGCTGGTGTTGCCGGTGGAGGCGCAGATGACCGCCTGCGAGCCCTCCTCGACGGCCTTGGTGATGGCCATCGTCATCCCACGGTCCTTGAACGACCCGGTGGGGTTGGCGCCCTCGACCTTGAGGTAGACCTCGCAGCCGGTGCGCCGGGACAGCTCCTGCGCGGGCACCAGCGGCGTCGCGCCCTCCTGCAGGGTCACCACCGGGGTGGTGTCGCTGACCGGCAGCCGCGAGCGGTACGCCTCGATGAGCCCCGGCCACAACGGCGACACGGTGCCCCGCACGGGCAGCTGGGTCGTCATGAGAGTCCCTCCACACGCAGGATGCTGGTCACGCCACGGACCGCGGACATCTCCCGCAGCGCGGTGACCGTCGCCGACAGGGCGGCGTCCGGGGCGCTGTGGGTCACGATGACCAGCGTGGCGGCGTCCCCGTGCCCGTCCTGGCGCACGGTGGCGATGCTGACGCCGTGGCGGGCGAACTCCTGCGCCACCGTCGCGAGCACGCCGGGCTTGTCCGCGACGTCGAGGCTGACGTGGTAGCGGGTCGGGGTCTCGGCGATGGGCCGGGCGGGCAGGCCCGCGTAGGTGGTGACCCCGGGCCCGGCCACGCCGGCGACCCGGTTGCGCGCGACGGCCACCAGGTCGCCGAGGACGGCGCTCGCGGTCGGCTGGCCGCCGGCGCCCTGGCCGTAGAACATCAGCTGCCCGGCGGCCTCGGCCTCGACGAAGACGGCGTTGAACGCCCCGCCCACGGCGGCCAGCGGGTGCGTCGTCGGGATCATCGCCGGGTGCACGCGGACGGCGACGGAGTCCCCGCCCTCGCCCGGGACCCGTTCGCAGATCGCGAGCAGCTTGACCGTGCAGCCGATCTCCGTGGCGCGGGCGACGTCGGTCGCGGTGACCGCGGAGATGCCCTCGCGGTAGACGTCGGCGGCGGTGACCTCGGTGTGGAAGGCCAGCGAGGCGAGGATGGCGGCCTTGGCGGCGGCGTCGAACCCGTCGACGTCGGCGGTGGGGTCGGCCTCGGCGTAGCCCAGCTCGGTGGCCTCGGCCAGCGCCTCGGTGAACCCGTGCCCGGTCTCGGCCATGCGGGACAGGATGTAGTTGGTCGTCCCGTTGACGATGCCGACCACGCGGCGCAGCTGGTCACCGGCCAGCGACTCGCGCAGCGGGCGCAGCAGCGGGATCGCGCCGGCGACCGCGGCCTCGTAGTACAGGTCGACACCGGCCTTGGCGGCGGCCGCGTGCAGCTCGGTGCCGTCGTCGGCGAGCAGCGCCTTGTTGGCGCTGACCACCGACTTGCCCGACTCGAACGCGGCCAGCAGCAGCGAGCGCACCGGCTCGATGCCGCCGATGACCTCGACGACGAGGTCGACGTCGGGCCGGGTCACCAGCGCGTGCGCGTCGGTGGTGAGCAGGTGCGCCGGGACGTCGGGGTGCCGGTCGGGACGGCGGACGGCGACGCCGGCGACCTCCACCGGCCGGCCGATGCGGGCGGCGAGGTCGTCGGCCTGGTCCTCCAGCAGCCGCAGCACGGCGCTGCCCACGGTGCCGCAGCCGAGGAGGGCGACCTTCAGGGGCGTGGTCACGACTGCACCTCCGCACCGACCCGCGAGCCGGTCGAGCGGGCTCCCGCCGGGTTCTCGGGAGCCGGCTGGTCGATCGCCGGGGAGGGCGCGGGCACGTCGGCGAGGACGGCGTCGAGGGCGAACACGTCCGACAGTGTCTGACGCCGCACGACCTCCGTGGCGACGGCGTCCCGCACGGCGACCACCGGGGGCTTGAGCAGGTAGTTGTAGTTGCTCGCCATCGACCAGCAGTACGCACCGGTCGCAGCGACGGCGAGCAGGTCACCGGGCTGCACGTCCGAGGGCAGCCACAGGTCGCGGACCAGGACGTCCCCGCTCTCGCAGTGCTTGCCCACCACCCGGCACAGCGCCGGCGGGGCAGTGGAGACGCGGTTGGCCAGCACGCAGGTGTAGGCGGCGTCGTAGAGCGCGGTGCGGATGTTGTCGCTCATCCCGCCGTCGACGGAGACGTAGTTGCGCACCAGCGGCGCGCCCGGGGTGCCGCTGGACCCCAGCCGCACGGGCTTGATGGTGCCGATCTCGTAGAGGGTGACGGTGCCCGGCCCCGCGATCGCCCGGCCGGGCTCGACCGCCAGGCGTGGCACGGGCAACCCGGCCATCGCGCACTCGGCCTCCACCACGGCGCGCAGCCGCCGCGCGACGTCGGCGGGGCTCACCGGGTCGTCCTCGGCGAGGTAGGCGATGCCGAAGCCGCCGCCGAGGTTGAGCTCCTCCAGCACGTGCCCCGTGGCCTGGTGGACCTGCGCCATGAGACCGACGACCCGGTGCGCGGCGGCCTCGAACCCGGCCGTGTCGAAGATCTGCGAGCCGATGTGGCTGTGCAGGCCGGCCAGCCGCAGCGCGGGCTCGCGGATGACCCGCACCGCGGCGGTCAGCGCGTCGCCGGTGGCCAGCGAGAAGCCGAACTTCTGGTCCTCGTGCGCGGTGGCGATGAACTCGTGGGTGTGCGCCTCGATGCCGACGGTGGACCGGATGAGCACCGGCACCGGCGCTCCCCCGGCCGCGACGCGGGCCGCGGCGAGCGGCACCAGCCGCTCGATCTCGTCGAAGGAGTCGAGGACGACGTGCCCGATGCCGGAGTCGACGGCCAGCTGCAGCTCGACGACCGACTTGTTGTTGCCGTGCAGCGCGATCCGCTCGGCCGGGAAGCCGGCGGCCAGCGCGAGGGCGAGCTCGTTGCCGGAGCAGGCGTCCAGGTGCAGGCCGTCCTCGGCGATCCAGCGCGCCACCTGGCCGCAGAGGAAGGCCTTCGAGGCGTAGTGGACGTCGGCGCCGTCGAAGGCCGCGGCGAAGTCGGCCGCCCGGCCCCGGAAGTCGCCCTCGTCGAGGACGAACAGCGGCGTGCCGTGCGCCCGCGCCAGCTCGGTGACCGGCCGGCCGCCCAGGTGCAGCTCCCCGTCGACCCGCGTGGCCGAGCGCGGCCAGACGGCGGGCGCGAGCGCGCCGAGGTCCTCCGGCGGTGCGCCGGCCGCCGGCGGCGGGGTCAGCCCGCCGTGCAGCGGCCCGGCCGGGTGCGCCCTCACATCCGCTCCGGGGCGGTCACGCCGAGGACGCCGAGGCCGTTGCGGAGCACGACGGCGGTCGCGGCGCACAGCCACAGGCGGGCGGTGGTCAGCGGCGTCGGCTCCTCGTCACCGCGCGGCAGCACCCGGCAGTTGTCGTAGAAGCGGTGGTAGGTGCCGGCCAGCTCCTCCAGGTAGCGGGCGACCCGGTGCGGAGCGCGCAGCTCGGCGGCCGAGGTCAGCACCCGCGGGAACTCCCCGAGGGCCCGGAGCAGGTCGTTCTCCCGCTCGTGGGTGAGCTGCGCGGCGTCGACGTCCGCCGCCTCGCCGAGCGCGAGGCCGAGGTCGGCGGCGTTGCGCAGCACCGAGGAGATGCGGGCGTGCGCGTACTGGACGTAGAAGACCGGGTTGTCGTTGGTCTGCCGGCTCCACAGGTCGACGTCGATGTCGATCTGCTGGTCGACCGAGGCGCGGGCCAGGGCGTACCGGGCGGCGTCCCCGCCGATCGCGTCGACCAGGTCCGACAGCAGCACGATCGTGCCGGCGCGCTTGCTCATGCGCACCGGCTCCCCGCCCCGCAGCAGGTTGACCAGCTGGCCGATGAGGATCTCGAGGTGCGCGTCGGGGTCGTCCCCGGCGGCGGCCACCAGCGCCTTGTACCGGCCGACGTAGCCGGAGTGGTCGGCCCCCAGCATGATCACGACGCGGTCGAAGCCGCGGGCCCGCTTGTCGAGGTAGTAGGCGCAGTCGGAGGCGAAGTACGTCGTCTCGCCGTCGGCCTTGACCAGCACGCGGTCCTTGTCGTCGCCGAAGTCGGTGGTGCGCAGCCAGACCGCGCCGTCGGTCTCGTAGACGTGCCCCTGCTCCCGGAGCCGGGCCAGTGCCTTCTCCACCGCGCCGGTCCCGTACAGCGACTTCTCGCTGAACCAGACGTCGAAGTCGACGCCGAAGTCCTCCATCGACCGGCGGATCTCGTCGAGCATCAGCGCCACGCCGCGCTCGCGGAAGACACCCAGCTGCTCGGCGTCGTCCCGCGCGAGCACGTCGGGCTCCAGGGCGACGACCTGCGCGGCGATGTCGGCGATGTAGGTGCCGCCGTAACCGTCCTCGGGGACCGGCCGGCCGTCGGCGACGGCCTGCAGGCTGCGCGCGAAGCGGTCGATCTGGGCGCCGGCGTCGTTGATGTAGTACTCGCGGGTCACCTCGGCGCCGCTGGCCTCCAGCAGCCGGCCGATCGCGTCGCCGACCGCCGCCCACCGGCTGCCGCCGATGTGCACCGGCCCGGTGGGGTTGGCCGAGACGAACTCCAGGTTCAGCCGCTGCCCGGCCAGGGCGTCGGTGCGGCCGTAGGCCTCCCCCGCACGCACCGCGTCGACGGCGATCCGGCCGAGCGCCCCCTGCGCGAGGGTGATGTTGAGGAAGCCGGGGCCGGCGATGTCGACCGAGGCGATGCCCGCGGCGGCGCGCAGCTCCCCGGCCAGCACCTCGGCGACCTCCCGCGGCGGGCGGCCGGCCGGCTTGGCCAGGCGCAGGGCCACGTTGGTGGCGTAGTCGCCGTGCTCGGGGTTCTTCGGCCGCTCGACGAGGACGTCGGCGGGGACCTCGACCGACAGCACGCCGCGGTCGACGGCGGCGGCCACGGCGGTCCGGACGACGTCGCGCAACTGCTCCGGTGTCACCGCACGAGCGTACTGACCGCCGCGCCGGGCCCCGGAGCCGTCCCCGGGGTGTGGGCCTCGCCTCCCAGGGGACTGCCAGGTGGCCGCCCTAGACTGGCCGCCCGGGGAGGGGCACACGGCCCGATCCCCGGGACCGGTGTCCGGCGCGGGCGGTGCGCCCGGCCGGACGCATCGCGCGGTCCCCGAGGACCGAGCACGAGGAGCAGGCCGTGGCCAACGACCGCAAGCCCCAGGACGGCCGCGCGCGCGGCGGGTCCGGCAAGCCGGGGGCCGGTGGCCGGCCGGGCGCCGGTGGCAAGGGCGGTCGCACCCGGCCGCCGGTCAACGTGGTGAGCCCGCAGCGCCCGTGGGGCCTGATCGCCGCGGCCGTGGCCGTCGTGGTGTTCGCCGCCGCCGTCATCACCTACGCGGTGGTGCAGGTGCGGGAGGCCGACGAGGCCCGGGTGGACTCGGTCGACGAGATCGCCGGCGTCCAGACCTTCGACTACGACGCCGGTCAGGAGCACGTGACCACGCCGGTGCAGTACGAGCAGTCCCCGCCGGTGGGCGGGCCGCACGACGGCGAGTGGGCCGACTGCACCGGCACCGTCTACGACGTCGACATCCGGCACGAGAACGCCGTCCACAGCATGGAGCACGGCGCGGTCTGGATCACCTACGACCCCGACGCGCTCTCGGCCGACGACGTCGCCACGCTGGCCGAGGTCGCCGAGGAGTCCGGCCGGATGCTGTCGCCCTACGCCGGCCAGGACTCCCCGATCAGCCTGCAGTCGTGGAACCACCAGCTGAAGGTCGACTCGGTGACCGACCCGCGGATCGCGCAGTTCGCCGACTTCATGACCTTCAACGCCGAGTTCTACCCCGAGGTGGGCGCCAGCTGCGAGAACCCGCAGTTCATCAGCGACCCCCTGACCGTCGAGGACGGCAGCCGCGGCAGCGCCGCCACGACGACCGACGCCCCGACCACGCCGGAGGCCGGGGCCGAGACCGGCACCCCGTGACCGCCGGCCCCGCCCCCCGGGGCCGGGGGCTGCGGACGGCGCTGCTGGCGCTGATCGCCGTCGGGCTGGTGCTGCTCGGTGGCGGGGCCGCGGTCGCGCTGGGCATCGGCCGGGGCGACGCCCCGGCCACCCCCACCGCCGACTCGGTGGACGCCGGGTTCTCCCGCGACATGGCCCGCCACCACCTGCAGGGGGTGGAGATGGCCAACCTGGCCCTCGAGCGCAGCACCGACCCGGAGGTCCGGCAGCTGGCCTTCGACATCTCCGCGACGCAGACCAACCAGGTCGGGCGGATGCAGGGCTGGCTGTCGCTGTGGGGGCTGCCGCCGTCCGGCGGCGAGACGATGGCCTGGATGGACGACCCGGCGATGGGCCACGGCGACCACGGGGCCGACGGCGGGTTGATGCCGGGCATGGCCACGGAGGAGGAGCTGACCGAGCTGCGCGGCCTGTCGGGCACCGCGTTCGACGTCCAGTTCCTGCGGCTGATGACCCGCCACCACCAGGGCGGCGAGGAGATGGCGCAGTACACCGCCGAGCACGCCACCGTGCCCGCCGTCGCGACGCTGGGCCGCTCCATCGCCGAGACCCAGGCCGCCGAGGTGACGACGATGACGCGGATGCTCACCGCCCGCGGCGGCACCCCGCTGCCGGCTCCCTGACGGCCGCCGTCGGCCGGTCCGGGGCGGGCTGGTAGCTTCTTCCTCGCCCCACCGCGAGCCCCCGTAGCTCAGGGGATAGAGCACCGCCCTCCGGAGGCGGGTGCGCAGGTTCGAATCCTGCCGGGGGCACACCAGCACGACGGAGGCCCTGCCGCCCGGGAACACCCGGCGCCGGCAGGGCCTCCGTCGTCTCAGCTGGTCAGCAGGCCGCCCTCGACCGGCAGCGTGGTGCCGGTGACGTACCCGCCGGCGTCGCTGACCAGGAACACCAGCGCCGCGGCCAGCTCGTCGGGGTCGCCCTTGCGGCCGGCCAGCACCCGGGACAGCTGGGCCTCGATGTACCCCTCCGGGTACTGGTCGGTCATCTCCGACTCGAAGAAGCCCGGCGCGAGGGCGTTGACCCGGATGCCCTTGCGGCCGGTCCACTGCTGGGCGAGGTCGCGGGTCAGCCCGATCAGGCCGGCCTTGCTCGCCGCGTACGCCGCCTGCGGCAGCCCCGCCGTCGTGAGGCCGAGGATGCTGGAGATGTTCACGATGGAGCTGCCCGGCTGCATGACCCGCGCGGCGGCCTGCGCCATCCAGTAGCAGCCGTTGAGGTTCACGTCGATGACCGACCGGAACTGCTCCGGGGTCTCGCGGGTGGCGGGGACGGCGGTGCCGACGCCGGCGTTGTTCACCAGCACGTCGACCCGCCCGAACTCGGCCATGGTGGCGTCGACGAGCCCCTGGCAGTCCTCGGGCAGGGAGACGTCGGTGCGCACGGTGATCGCCCGGCGTCCGGCGGCCTCCACCGCCGCCCGCGTGCCGGCGAGGCGGTCCTCCCGCCGGGCGCCGAGGGCGACGTCGCAGCCGGCCTCGGCCAGGGCCCGGGCGAAGACCGCGCCCAGCCCGGAGGACGCCCCCGTCACGATCGCCACCCGGCCGTCCAGCCGGAACATGTCGAGGATCGTCCTGCCGCTCACGTGTGCTCCCGTCGTCGGTGACCTTCCGGTCGCGAGCCTGTCGTCCGGGGCCCCGATGCGCCACCTCGCCAGGTGTGTGGGGTAGACCACACCAGGGGCGGGTAGGGGTGCGTCTCCCGGGCCGAGCCACCGGCCCCAGCAGACGGAGTGCGCCGATGACCAACCTCGCGCAGCACCTGCTCGACGCGGCATCGGCACACGGCGAGCGCCCGGCCCTGCGCATGGACGACGCCGTCCTCACCTACGCGCAGTTCCGCGACGACGCCGCCGCGGTCGCCGCCGGCCTGCGCGCCCGCGGGGTCGCACCGGGCGACCGCGTCGGGATGGTGCTGCCCAACGTGCTGAGCTTCCCGGTCGTCTTCTACGGGGCCCTCCTGGCCGGCGCCGCCGTCGTCCCGATGAACCCGCTGCTCAAGGCGCGGGAGGTCGAGTACTACCTGCGCGACTCCGGAGCCCGGCTGGTCGTCGCCCTGGACTCCGTCGCCGAGGCCGCGACCGAGGCCGCCGGCGTCGTCGGCGCCGAGGCGGTCACCGTCGGGCCGGCCGGCCCCGGGGAGGCGCTGCGCGGCGCACCGGACGGCGACCTGGTCGACCGGGCCGACGACGACGCGGCGGTCATCCTCTACACCTCCGGCACCACCGGCCCGCCCAAGGGCGCCGAGCTCACCCACGCCAACCTGCGCGGCAACGCGCGCACCACGCAGGAGACGCTGCTGGAGGGCACCCCGGACGACGTCGTCATGGGCTGCCTGCCGCTGTTCCACGTCTTCGGGCTGACCTGCGCGCTCAACGCCGCCGTCCTGGCCGGGTCGTGCCTGACCCTGCTGCCCCGGTTCGACGGCGCCAAGGCGCTGCAGGTCGTCGAGCGCGACCGGGTGACGGTGTTCGAGGGCGTGCCGACGATGTTCGCGGCGATGCTGCACTCCCCCGACGCCGGCCGCGTCGACGTCTCCAGCCTGCGGCTGTGCATCTCCGGCGGGTCGGCGATGCCGGTGGAGGTGATGCGCAGCTTCGAGCAGACCTTCGGCTGCATCGTGCTCGAGGGCTACGGGCTGTCGGAGACATCGCCGGTGGCGTCGTTCAACCACCCGCACGCCGAGCGCAGGCCCGGCACCATCGGCACCCCGATCCGCGGCGTGGAGATGCGCCTGGTCGACGACGCGGGCCGCGACGTCCGCGAGGGGGACGTCGGGGAGATCGCGATCCGCGGCGAGAACGTCATGAAGGGCTACTGGAACCGGCCCGAGGAGACGGCGAAGGCCATCCCCGACGGCTGGTTCCGCACCGGTGACCTGGCCCGCCGGGACGCCGACGGCTACTACGCCATCGTCGACCGCAAGAAGGAGATGATCATCCGCGGCGGCTACAACGTGTACCCGCGGGAGATCGAGGAGGCGCTCTACGAGCACCCGGCGGTCGCCGAGGCCGCGTGCGTCGGCGTCCCGCACCCCGACCTGGGCGAGGAGGTCGCCGCCGCCGTCGCGCTCAAGCCGGGCGCGCAGGCCGACCCCGCCGAGCTGCAGGCCTGGGTCAAGGAGCGGGTCGCCGCCTACAAGTACCCGCGGCGGCTCTGGCTGGTCGACGCCCTGCCCAAGGGGCCGACCGGCAAGATCCTGCGCCGCGCCGTCGAGGTCCCCACGGAGGTCGGGCAGTGACCCAGCAGATGGACACCAGTCACCTGGGCGAGGCCCTGGGCACCGACTTCTTCTCGGTGCGCGACCAGTTCACCGAGGAGCAGTGGGAGAAGTTCATCGCCGTCCGCCGCTTCGTCGACCGCGAGGTGCTGCCGGTCGCCGGGGACTACTGGGAGCGGGCCGAGGTGCCGTGGCCGCTGATCCGCCGGCTGCCGGAGCTGGGCATCGTCGGGGGCAGCATCAAGGGCTACGGCTCGGCGGAGCTGAGCCCGATGGCCGCGGGCCTGGTGCAGATGGAGCTGCACCGCGGCGACGGCAGCCTGGGCACCTTCCTCGGCGTGCACGCCGGGCTGGCCATGCAGTCGATCGACATGTGCGGCTCGGAGGAGCAGAAGGCCCGCTGGCTGCCGCAGATGGCGACGCTGGACAAGCTGGGCGCCTTCGCCCTGACCGAGCCGCACCACGGGTCGGACTCCGTCGCGCTGGAGACCACCGCACGGCGGGAGGGCGACACCTGGGTCCTCGACGGCTCCAAGCGCTGGATCGGCAACGGCAGCCTGGCCGACCTGGTCGTCGTGTGGGCGCGCGACGAGGCCGACGGCCAGGTCAAGGGCTTCGTCGTCGAGACGCCGGCCGACGGCTACCAGGCGACGGTCATCACCGGGAAGATGTCGCTGCGGTCGGTCTGGCAGGCCGAGATCGAGCTGCGCGGCGTCCGCGTGCCCGAGGCGAACCGGCTGCAGGAGGCGCACAGCTTCGCCGACACCGGCCGGGTGCTGGCCACCACCCGCGGCGCCTGCGCCTGGATGGCGCTGGGCCACGCCACCGCCGGGTACGAGACGGCGCTGGCCTACGCCCGGGAACGGCAGCAGTTCGGCAAGCCGCTGGTCAGCTTCCAGATCGTGCAGGAGCGGCTGGTGAAGATGCTCGCCGCGCTCACCGGGATGCAGCTGTACTGCATGCAGATCGGCCGGCTGGCCGAGGCCGGGCGGCTGTCCCCCACGGTCGCCGGGCTGGCCAAGATGCACAACACCCGGACCGCCCGCGAGGTGCTCGCCGAGGCCCGCGACATGCTCGGCGGCAACGGCATCCTGCTGCAGAACCACGTCATCCGGCACATGGCCGACATCGAGGCGATCCACACCTTCGAGGGCACCGAGACGGTGCAGACGCTCATCGTCGGGCGCGACATCACCGGGGTGAGCGCCTTCACCTGAGCCGCCCGTCGTCCCGCCGTCCGTCCGTCGTCTGCGAGGAGGAGCCGTGGCCGACGCCCGTCCGCCGCTGTGGCGGCAGGCCTTCGACGCCGCCGAGCGGCGGGTGACCCCGCGCGCCGAGGAGTTCGTCCGCAGTGACGCGTTCTCGATCGGGACCGCGCTGCTGCGCCGGGCCACCACCGTGGCCCGGGGCTCCGCGCGCGGGGTGACCACCCGCTTCTGGCACCTGCTGGACCTGCCGGCCGGCACCGACGTCAGCCGGCTGCGCGCGCAGGTCGGGGCGCTGGACCGGGAGGTCCGGCGGCTGACCCTGCAGCTGGAGGCCGACCGCCGCCGCGCTCCCGAGGAGACCGATGCCGACAGTGCCCAGCCCGCAGACGGTCCTCGACCGCGTCCGGCGGGACGTCGAACGCAACGCCCTGCGGGCCCGTAACGGGCTCAAGCTGGTCGGCGGCCTGGACCGCCCCGGCGTCGGGCTGACCCCCAAGGACGTCGTCTGGCAGCGGGGTCGCACCCAGCTGTGGCACTACCGCAACGAGGACGTGCGGTACTCCCCACCACTGCTGATCGTGTTCAGCCTCGTCAGCCGCAGCTACGTGCTCGACCTGACCCCGGGCAACAGCTTCGTGGAGCACCTGCTGGCCGCGGGCTTCGACGTCTACCTGCTCGACTGGGGCGAGCCCGACGAGCGGGACGCGGCCAACACCCTCGAGGACTACGTCGACGACTACATCCCGGCCGGCATCGAGCGGGTGCGGGAGGTCTCCGGCGCCGACGAGGTGACGATGGTCGGCTACTGCTTCGGCGGCGACCTCGCGCTGCTGCACGCCGCGCACTCCCCCGACTCGCCGCTGCGCAGCCTCACCGTGCTGGCCACCCCGGTCGACTTCCGGCACATGGGCCCGCTGGCCGACCTGTTCCGGGTCGGCGGCCTGGAGGTGGCCTCGGTGCTCGACGCCTCCGGCAACGTGCCGCCGCAGGTGGTGCTGCGGGGGTTCCGGGCGCTGACCCCCACCGCGGAGGTCACCCGCTACGTGACGCTGTGGGAACGGCTCTGGAACGACGAGTACGTCGCCGCCTACCAGGCGATGACCAGCTGGTCGGACGACCACGTGCCCTTCCCGGGCGCGGCGGCGGAGGAGACGGTGCGGATGCTGGTGCGCGACAACGGGATGGTCACCGACCGGCTCACCGTCGGTGGCGACCGCGTCCACCTCTCCGACGTCCGGGTGCCGTTCCTCACCGTGCGCGCCGACCGCGACCACATCGTCCCGCCCGAGGCGACCGCCCCGCTGATCGACCTGGTCGGCTCCCCCGACAAGCACGAGCTGCGGCTGGCCGCCGGGCACATGGGCCTGGTCGTCGGCCGCACGGCGGCGAAGACGACGGTGCCCACGATCATCGACTTCCTCCGCCGGCGCAGCGAGCCCGTGGCACCCGGGGAGGCCACGCGGTGACCGGGGTCGTCGAGCTGTCCGATGCGCACTGCGACGCGCTGCTGCGGTTCTTCGGCGGGCTGCCCGAGGGGGACCGCACGTTCATCCGGGAGGAGGTCACCGACCCCGACGTCGTCCGCGGGTGGGCCGCCGGCGGCAGTCCCGGGGTCCGGCGCTGGGTCGCCCTGGACGACGACGCGGCGGTGACCGGGTACGTGGCCGTGCTGCGGCTGCCGGGCTGGTCCGACCACGTCGGCGAGCTGCGGCTGGTCGTCGCGCCGGGGAGCCGCGGCAGCGGGCTGGGCCGCACCCTGGCCCGGCACGCGCTGGCCCAGGCCGTCGAGTCGGGGGCGACCAAGCTGGTGGTGGAGGTCGTCGCGGAGCAGGGCGCGGCGCTGGCGCTGTTCACCGACCTGGGGTTCACCGGCGAGGCGCTGCTGGTCGACCACATCCGCGACCGCGACGGGCAGCTGCGCGACCTGCTGGTGCTGGCCCACCACGTCCGCGACACGTGGGCGGGCATGGACGCCGTCGGCCTGACCGACGCCCTCGGGGAGGGTCCGCCCTGAGCCGGCCCGGTCGCGCGTGGGTGCCGGTCGCGGCGACGCTGTTCGCGATCGGGTGGGGCGCCAACCAGTTCGTCAGCCTGCTGGTGGCCTACCGCGAGCGCAGCGGGCTGTCGGTGGCCACCGTCGACGCGCTGGTCGGCGTCTACGCCCTCGGCCTCATCCCGGCGCTGCTGGTCCTCGGCCCCGTCTCCGACCGGCACGGGCGGGCGCCGGTGCTGCGCGGCGCGTTGCTGGTCTCGCTGGTCGCGACGCTGGTGCTGCTGCTGGAGGGCCTGCCCGCGCTCTACGCCGGCCGCTTCCTCGCCGGGCTGGCCAGCGGCGCCGCGTTCGCCGCCGGCAGCGCGTGGGTGGAGGAGCTGTCGACCGCGCCCTGGGACCCCGCCGCCCCCGAGGGCGCCGGTGCCCGCCGGGCGGCCATGTCGCTCACCGCCGGCTTCGGCCTCGGCCCGGTGGTGGCCGGGCTGATCGGCCAGTGGGCGCCCGCGCCGCTGGTCACGGCCTACCTGCCGCACCTGGTCGTCGTCCTCGCCGTCCTGGTGCCGCTCTGGCGGGCGCCGGAGACCGTCGCCGACGCCGGGCCGGAGACCGGCTCCCTGCGGTCGCGGATGCGCGTGACGTCGGCCCGCGACCCCCGGTTCCGCCGGCAGGTGGCCCCGGTCGCCCCGTGGGTGTTCGGCGTCGCGACGATCTCGATCGCCGTCCTGCCCGGGTTGGTGCGCGACTCGACCGCGGGCTGGACGGTCGCGTTCAACGCCGTCGTCGCGGGCGTCACCCTCGGCACCGGCGTCCTGGTCCAGCCGACGGCCCGCCGGCTGGCGGCCGCCGACACGCGCCGGGCGTCGGCCGTCGGGATGGCCGCCGTCGTGGCCGGGCTGCTGGTCGCGGCGGCGGCCGCCGCCTGGACCCAGCCGGTGCTCGTCGCGCTCGCCGCGGTGACGCTGGGCTGCGGCTACGGGCTCTGCCTGGTCGCCGGGCTGCTGGAGACCCAGCGGGTCGCCCCGCCCCGGGAGCTGGCCGGGCTGACCGCCGTCTACTACGCGCTGACCTACCTCGGGTTCGCCGCGCCCGTCGTCCTCGCGGCGCTGGCGGCGCTCGTGCCCTACGCGGTCCTGCTCGCCGGCCTGGCCGCCCTCGCCGCGCTCACCCTCGTCCTCACCGCGCGACGGTCCCCGGACCGTCCCGGCGCCGTCCCCTGACCGTCATCGGCCGGTCACCTCGGCCGGTCACCCTCGGCGCACGCGGGCCCGCCCGGGGCCCCGAACCCTCCGGGGGGCACCGTGCCGCCACCGACCGCGCCGCCACCGACCTCCGCCCGCTGGCTGCGCGCCGGCGCCGTCCTGGCCGCCCAGCGGCTGCGGCCCCCCGTCGGCAGCGCCCGCCGCCGGGCGGTCTGCGGCGCGGCGCGGCTGCTGACCGGCCTCGGGGTGCGGGTCGACGTCCGGGCGCCCTCGGTCGCCTGGCCGCGCACCGGTCGTGGCACCGGGGCCCTCCTGGTGGCCAACTCCGTGTCGCCGCTGGACCCGCTGGTGCTGCTCACCGCCGTCCCCGGGGTCGTCGTCGCCGGGCCCGACCGCGCGGCCGGGGTGCCCGTCCCCGCCGTCCCGGCGACCGTGGCCGGGGTCCGTGCCGCGCTGGCCCGCGGGACGTCGGTCCTCGTCCGCCCCGAGCTGCCCGCCGGCGGGCGCGCCAGGCTGGGCCGCTTCTCCCCCGCGCTGTTCGCCGCGGCCGTGGACACCGGCGCCCCGGTCTGCCCGGTCGCGCTGCACTACCGGGGGGACGGCGGCGCCCCGCCGCCGGCGCCCGGTGGCCGGTCGCTGCTCGCGGCGCTGCGCTGGGTCGGCACCGCGCGCGACGTCGTCGTGGCGGTGCAGCCCCTCCCCGCCCTCGGCTCGGCGGGCGCGACCGCGGAGGAGCTGGCCACCCTCGCCGAGTACGCGGTCGCCGCGGGCCTGGAGGCCCCGCCGGCACCGCGCGGGCCCACGGCAGGGAGTCGCCCCGAGCCCGTCAGGGACGAGGCGCGGCGCGGGCCTGGTACTCGGTGACCCGCCCGTCGTCGACGGCGATCCGGCGGGTGGTCGCGACCGCGTCGAGCATCCGCCGGTCGTGGGTGACCAGCAGCAGGGTGCCCTCGTAGCCGGCCAGCGCCTGCTCCAGCTGCTCGATCGCGGGCAGGTCCAGGTGGTTGGTCGGCTCGTCGAGCACCAGCACGTTCACCCCGCGGGCCTGCAGGAGGGCCAGCCCGGCGCGGGTCCGCTCCCCCGGCGAGAGGGTGTCGGCCGGGCGCAGCACGTGCTCGGCGGTCAACCCGAACTTGGCCAGCAGGGTGCGCACCTCGGCGGCCGGCCACTCGGGCACCTCGGCGGAGAACGCCGCGAGCAGCGTCTCGGAGCCGAGGAACGCCTGCCGGGCCTGGTCGATCTCACCGATCCGCACCGACGGCCCGAGTGCGGCCCGCCCCTCGTCCAGCGGCACCCGGCCCAGCAGCGCCGCCAGCAGCGTCGACTTGCCCGCGCCGTTGGGCCCGGTGATCGCCACCCGGTCGCCCCAGTCGACCTGCAGGTCCACCGGCCCGAGGGTGAAGCTCCCCCGTCGCACCACCGCCCCCGACAGCGTGGCCACGACGGCTCCGGCCCGCGGCGCGGCAGCGATCTCCATGCGCAGCTCCCACTCCTTGCGGGGCTCCTCGACCACCTCCAGCCGCTCGATCCGCCGCTCGGTCTGCCGCGCCTTGGCCGCCTGCTTCTCCGAGGTGGCCCGCATGTGCGCGCGGATGTTCTTGTCCGGCTCGTTGCCCTGCTTGCGCACCGCGTTGCGCACGCCCTTGGCCATCCAGTTGCGCTGCATGCGCGCCCGGCCCTCGAGCCCGGCCCTGGTCTCGGCGTACTCCTCGTACTCCTCGCGGGCGTGCCGGCGGGCGACCTCCCGCTCGACCAGGTACGCCTCGTAGCCGCCGTCGTGCACCCGCACCAGCTGCTGGGCCAGGTCGAGCTCGACCACCCGGGTGACGGTGCGGGCCAGGAACTCCCGGTCGTGGCTGACCACCACGATCCCGCCGCGGGCCTCGGCGACGAACCGCTCCAGCTGCTCCAGCCCTCCGAGGTCCAGGTCGTTGGTGGGCTCGTCGAGCAGCAGGACGTCGTAGCGCGACAGCAGCAGCGCGGCCAGCCCCACCCGCGCGGCCTGGCCACCGGACAGCCCGGTCATCGGGGCGTCCAGCGACACCCCGGGCGCCACGTCGGCGACCACCTGCCCGGCCCGCTCGTCGACGTCGGCGCCGCCGAGCGCCAGCCAGCGCTCCAGCGCCTCCCCGTAGGCGTCGTCGGCGCCGGCCGCCCCCGCGGTGAGGGCCTCGGTCGCGGCGTCCAGCGCCGCCTGCGCCGCCGCCACCCCGGTGCGGCGGGCCAGCGCCGCGCGCACCGTCTCCCCCGGGCGGCGCTCGTGCTCCTGCGGCAGGTAGCCGAGGGTCGCCGTCGGCGGGCTGACCGTCACGCTGCCGGACTCCGCGGGCAGCTCACCGGCGAGGGTGCGCAGCAGCGTCGACTTCCCCGCGCCGTTGACGCCGACGAGGCCGACCACGTCGCCGGGTGCCACGACGAGGTCGAGGTCGGAGAACAGGACGCGGGCACCGTGGCCGGCGGCCAGCCCACGGGCGACGAGGGTGGCACTCACGCACCCCACCCTCTCACCGCGCCGTCAGCGCCCCTCCTCGTCCTCCTGGTCGACGCCGAGGACGTCGGCCGCCATCTCGTCGAGCATGCCCTCCAGGGCGTTGTCCTCCTCGCCCGGCGGACGGCGGCGGACCAGCCACGGCTGCAGCTCGTCGTAGCCCCGCACCGAGACCTGGCGCAGCGGGCGCACCCGGTACCGCGGCTGCGCGTGCAGCCGCCGCGCGAGCTCGCGGTCGACCAGCAGCGTCTCCGGGCGGGCGATGGAGGTCAGCCGGCTGGCCAGGTTGACCACCGGCGAGTAGACGTCGCCGAGGTGGGTGAGCACCGTGCCGTGGGCCGCGCCGACGCGCAGCGGCGGGCGGTCCTCGGCGTGCCAGGCCTCGGGCAGCTCCAGCCCGATCTCCACCGCGTCGACCGGTGCGGCGGCGGTGTAGAGGACGCCGTCGCCGACGCTCTTCACCACCCGGCCGTGGTGCCGGGCGATCACCTCGGCCGCGGTGGCCTCGAAGTCCTCGACCATCCCGCCGAGCTCGCGGGCGCTCATGCCCTGGCTGCGGGTGGTGTAGCCGACGAGGTCGGCGAAGCCGACGGAGAGCTCGCGGCGGTCCCCCGCGCCGGCGGCACCGAGCAGCCGCTCGGCGTTGGCCGCGAGGTGCCGGCGCCACACGTAGTCCTGCACGGCCCGCAGCAGGGGCAGCAGCCGCCGGGTGCTCTCCGCCGCCCGCTCGGCGTCGACGGTCCCCCGCCCCCCGGCGTCCCGCGTCAGGGTCTCGGCGAGCATGTCGGTCTGCCAGTCGGCCAGCCGGGCCAGCGACTGGGCCATGGCCCGTGCGATGGAGGCCTCGGTGCCCTCGTCGACGAAGCCCGCGTCGATGAGGGAGGACAGCAGCCCGAGCGCCTGGACGTCGGCGTCGGTGAAGACCAGGTCGTCGTCGGCGGCGTCGGGGAAGCCCAGCGCCCGCCACAGCCGCTGAGTGCGGCGGGCCGGCATGCCGGCCTGCTCGGCCACCTGCAGCCGGGTGTAGCGGCGTGGCCCGCCGAGCAGCAGGCGCTCCAGCGCCTCGCGGGCGTCGGGGAGGCCCGGGGCGTCGTCGGGGCCGGTCTCGGGCAGGACTCAGCCCGTGGTGTGGACGACCAGCACGTCGATGGCGGAACGGCGGGTCACGTCGGAGGGGACCGAGCCGAGCAGCCGGCCCTTGATGCTGTTGAGGCCACGGTTGCCGACGACCAGCAGGTCGGCCTGCTCGCGCGCGACGACGTCCATCAGCGCCTCGACCGGCGAGCCGACGACGGCGATCGGGTAGACGTCGGTCGCGCCGGCGGCGCGGGCGCGCTCGGCGGCGGTGCGCACGGTCTCCTCCGCCGGGGCGTTGCCGATGACCTGGTAGGCGTCCTCGCCGAGCACCTCCTGGGCGCGGCGGACCTCGCGGTCGTCGGCGCGCGGCGGCAGGTAGGCGCAGACGATCACCAGCCGGGCGGCGCAGGCCCCGGCCAGCGCGCCGGCGCGGCGCACCGCGCGCAGGGAGGACTCCGACCCGTCGGTCCCGACGACCACCGTGCGATAGGCGCTCACGGGCAGGCAACCTACCTGCTCAGCGCTGCGTGTGCCCGTCGTCACCCGGGGCCGCCACGCCCGCGCGGCACTGCCGGACCGTCGTCCCGGTGCGGTTGGATGGACGCGCCGTCCGGCCCCCCGAACGCGAGGAGAGTGCCATCCACCCCGGCAGCCCCGCCCGGCCCGACCCCGTGCGGGTCGAGGTCCGCGGACTCACCAAGACCTTCGGCGCCGTCCGCGCCGTCGACGACCTCACCTTCACCGTCGAGCCCGCCTCGGTCACCGGCTTCCTCGGCCCCAACGGGGCCGGCAAGACCACGACCATGCGCATGGTGCTCGGCCTCGAGCGCCCCGACTCCGGGACGGCGACGTTCAACGGCGCGCCCTACACCTCCCTGCCCGCCCCGGTGCGCACGGTGGGCGCGGTGCTCGAGACGGCCTTCCACCCGGCCCGCTCCGGCCGCAACCACCTGCGCGTGTACTGCCGCGCCGCCGGCCTGCCGGTCTCCCGGGCCGACGACGTGCTGGCCCAGGTCGGCCTGGCCGACGCAGGCGGGCGCCGGGCGGGCGGCTACTCCCTCGGCATGCGCCAGCGGCTGGCGCTGGCCACCGCCCTCCTCGGCGACCCCTCGGTCCTCGTGCTCGACGAGCCGGCCAACGGGCTGGACCCCGAGGGCATCCAGTGGCTGCGCGGCTTCATCCGCCACCTGGCCCACGACCAGGGCCGGACGGTGCTGGTCTCCAGCCACCTGCTGTCGGAGATGGAGCACACCGCCGACCGCGTGGTCATCGTCGGCGCCGGACGGCTGGTCCGGGAGGGCTCGATCGCCGAGCTGCGCACGGGCGCCCAGGGCGAGGGCGCGGTGCTCGTCCGGGGCCCGGAGCCGGCGCGGCTGGCCGAGGCCCTCCAGGCCGCCGGGCTCGTCGTCCGCCGCGGCGACGACGGCCTGGTCACGGTGACCGGTGCGACGCCGGCCGAGGTCGGCGCCCGGGCCTTCCGGGCCGGCCTCGAGCTGCACGAGCTGCGGGCGGAGTCCAGCGGGCTGGAGGAGCTGTACTTCCGGCTCACCGCCGGCCAGGAGCAGTACGCCGCCTCCTCGACCGACACCACCACGCAGGGAGCAGCCCGATGACCGCGCTCGTCCGCGCCGAGTGGACCAAGCTGTTCACCACGCGCGTGTGGATCGGGCTGCTGCTCGGCTCCTGCGTGATGGTCGCCGGGTTCGCGATCCTGTTCACCTCGTTCGCCGGCGACGCGCAGAGCGGACTGCCGGCGGTGGGCACGGAGCAGTACGAGGAGCTCATCCTCGCCACCGCGGCCAACGTGACGGTGCTCTTCCTCATCCTCGGGATCATCGGGATGACCCAGGAGTACCGGCACCGGACCGCCACCCCGACGTTCCTCACCACGCCCCGCCGCGGCCGCGTCGTCGTCGCCAAGCTGGTCGGCTACGCGCTGGCCGCGGTGCCCTTCGCGCTGGTCGTCCTGGCCGTCAACTACCTGGTCGTGCTGGTCCACGCCGGGGCCAAGGGCGACGCGCCGTCGCTCACCGGGGACAACCTGCGGATCCTGGCCAGCAGCGGGCTGGCGCTGGTCGTCTACGCCGTCATCGGGGTCGGCCTGGGCGCCCTGCTGCGCAACCAGGTCGGGGCCATCGTCGGCGGGCTGGTCTACCTCTTCGTGGTCGAGCCGATCATCCGGTCCATCCCGGCGACGGCCCCGGCCTACAAGTGGCTGCCCGGCGGCGGGCTGGAGGCCATGACCGCGACCTTCCAGGGGCCCGACCTCCTCCAGCCCTGGCAGGGAGCCGTCCTGCTCCTCGGATACGGTCTGGTCGCGGCCCTCCTGGGCGCCCTGCTGGCCGTCCGGCGCGACGTCGTCTGACGCCCGCGGGACGCCGCACCCGCACACCCGACACCAGGAACGGGGATCCCCCGATGACCGTCCGCATGACCGCACAGCGGCTGGGCCGGCTGATCGCCGAGGGCGACACCGAGGCCGTCCGCACGGCCGTCAGCGACTCCCCCCGCCTGCTGGCCACGCCCCTGGAGCGGGCCGGCCAGGGCGGGTGGACGCCGCTGCACGTGGCCGTCGCGGAGGCGCAGGCGGAGGTGGTCCGCGTGCTCGTCGCCGCCGGCGCCGACCTCGGCGCGCGCACCGAGCACGACCGGACGCCGCTGCACGTGGCCCTGGAGTCCGCCCCCCAGCTGGTGGCGGTGCTCCGTGAGCTCGGCGCCCCGGTGGACGCCCCCAGCGCCGCCTACCTCGACGACGTCGACCAGCTGACCGCCGAGCTGGACCGGGGAACCCCGCTGGCCGACCCGGTCACCGGCGTGCACCTGCTGACCTGGGCGGCGGCCGGGGGCGCGTCCGGCGCGGTGCGGGCGCTGCTCGACCGGGGTGCCGACGTCGACGGCGGGGCCCTGCACGCCGCCGCGGCCGGCGGCCACCTGGAGGTGGTCCGCCTGCTGCTCGACGCCGGCGCCGACGTCGACCGGCGGGACCCCGACACCGGCCGGTCCCCGCTGCACGCCGCGGTGACCGCCGGGGCCGACGGCGACGCGCCCGAGGTCGTGCGCGCCCTCCTGGACGCCGGGGCCGACGTCAACGCGACGACCAACGACGGCGCCAGCGCCCTGGACATCAGCCGGGTGTCCGCGGCCCGCAACCGGCGCGCCGACGCAGGTCAGGCGACCGCCCACGACGCGCTCGCCGACCTCCTGGTCACCCGCGGCGCCACCGACTGAGCGGGGCCCCCGACGTGCCCGCTCCCGCCCCCGACCTGCCGACGTGCCGCTGCACGGCCGGTCAGGGGCACGGGACGGGCGTAGACTGACCGCCCGGTCCAGAGACGTCCACCGACGACGAAGAAGGCACTCGACCCCGTGTCAAGCGTGAGCTCATCCCGGCCGTCCGCCACTCCCTCCTCCTCCGCGGTCGCGGGGTTCGGCACCAACGAGTGGCTGGTCGAGGAGATGTACCAGCAGTTCCTCGCCGACCCGTCCAGCGTGGACCAGGCGTGGCACGAGTTCTTCGCCGACTACCGGCCGGGGAGCCCGGTGGCCGCCAGCGACGACCGTGAGACACCCGCCGCCTCCCCCGACGGGGGCTCCACGCCGCCGCCGGCCACCCCCGCCACCCCCGCGCCGACGCAGGAGGTGACCGCCCCCGCGTCGCCGGCCCCCGCGTCGCAGGCCCCCGCCGCGCCGGCCCCCGAGCCACAGCAGCCGGCCGGCAAGCCGCAGCAGCCGGCCCCCGCGGCGGCGGCACCGTCCCGCGCGACGGCCGTCGAGCCCAAGACCGAGGACACCGTCGTGAACCGCGCCGCCGAGCGGACCGCCCAGCAGCAGGCGGCCACCCCCGCCCCCAAGCCCGCCGCCAAGCCGGCCCCGAAGGCCGCCGACGGCGGGGGTCCCAAGCGCACCCCGCTGCGCGGTGCGGCCGCCAGCATCGTCAAGAACATGAACGCGTCGCTGACGGTGCCGACGGCGACCAGCGTGCGCGCGGTGCCGGCGAAGCTGCTGGTCGACAACCGCATCGTCATCAACAACCACCTGGCGCGCGCCCGCGGCGGCAAGGTGTCGTTCACCCACCTGATCGGCTACGCGCTGGTCCGGGCGCTGGACGACTTCCCGGAGATGAACGCCTCCTACGCCGAGGTCGACGGCAAGCCGACCCTGGTGCAGCCCGAGCACGTCAACTTCGGCCTGGCCATCGACCTGCCCAAGCCCGACGGCTCCCGCTCCCTCGTCGTCGCCTCGATCAAGGCCGCCGAGGAGATGGACTTCGCCCAGTTCTGGGCCGCCTACGAGGACGTCATCCGCCGCGCCCGCGCCGGCAAGCTGACCCTCGAGGACTACTCCGGCACCACCATCAGCCTCACCAACCCGGGCACGATCGGCACCAACCACTCGGTGCCGCGCCTGACCGCCGGCCAGGGCACGATCGTCGGCGTCGGCGCCATGGAGTACCCGGCGGAGTTCCAGGGGATGAGCTCCGAGGCGCTCACCGAGATGGCCGTCAGCAAGATCATCACGCTGACCTCCACCTACGACCACCGGATCATCCAGGGCGCCCAGTCCGGTGACTTCCTGCGCCGGCTGCACCAGCTGCTCCTCGGCGAGGACGGCTTCTACGACGGGGTCTTCCGCTCGCTGCGCATCCCCTACGAGCCGGTGCGCTGGATGCCCGACGTGCGGGTCAGCCGCGAGGGGCAGATCGACAAGGAAGCCCGGGTCATCGAGGTCATCGAGTCCTACCGGCGCAACGGCCACCTCATGGCCGACACGGACCCGCTCGAGTTCAAGGTCCGCAGCCACCCCGACCTCGACATCCTCCAGCACGGCCTGACCCTGTGGGACCTCGACCGGAAGTTCCCGGTCGGCGGGTTCGCCGGCGAGCGGCTGATGGCCCTGCGCGACGTGCTGGGCGTGCTGCGCAACTCCTACTGCCGCACCGTCGGCGTGGAGTACATGCACATCACCGACCCCGAAGAGCGCGAGTGGATCCAGAAGCGCGTCGAGGTCAAGGCCGACCAGCCCGACCGTGAGAAGCAGAAGCACATCCTCGGCCGGCTGAACGCCGCCGAGGCGTTCGAGACCTTCCTGCAGACCAAGTACGTCGGGCAGAAGCGGTTCAGCCTCGAGGGCGGCGAGTCGGTCATCCCGCTGCTGGACGAGGTCCTCATCGCCGGCACCGACCACGGCCTCGACGAGGTCGCGATCGGCATGGCCCACCGCGGCCGCCTCAACGTGCTGGCCAACGTGCTGGGCAAGAGCTACGCCAAGATCTTCGGCGAGTTCGAGGGCAACATCGACCCGGGCACCGTGCAGGGCTCCGGCGACGTCAAGTACCACCTGGGCGCCGAGGGCACGTTCCGCAACCCGTTCCGGCCCGACGCCGAGATCGACGTGTCGCTGGCCAGCAACCCCTCGCACCTGGAGACGGTCAACCCCGTCCTCGAGGGCGTCGTGCGCGCCAAGCAGGACATGATCGACAAGGGCGAGCAGGGCTTCACCGTCCTGCCGGTCCTGCTGCACGGTGACGCGGCCTTCGCCGGCCAGGGCGTGGTCGCCGAGACGCTCAACCTCTCGCAGCTGCGCGGCTACCGCACCGGCGGCACCGTGCACGTCGTCATCAACAACCAGGTCGGCTTCACCACCAGCCCGGCTCAGTCGCGCTCGAGCCTCTACTCCACCGACGTCGCGCGGATGATCGGCGCGCCGATCTTCCACGTGAACGGCGACGACCCCGAGGCGTGCGTGCGCGTGGCCCGGCTCGCGGTGGAGTACCGGCAGGAGTTCAAGAAGGACGTCGTCATCGACCTGGTGTGCTACCGCCGCCGCGGGCACAACGAGGGCGACGACCCGTCGATGACCCAGCCGCTGATGTACGACATCATCGACCGCAAGCGCTCGGTCCGGAAGCTCTACACCGAGGCGCTCATCGGCCGCGGGGACATCACCCTGGCCGAGGCCGAGGAGGCGCTCAAGGACTACCGCGGGCAGCTGGAGCGGGCCTTCGCCGAGACCCACGACACCCAGGACACCCCGAAGGCCCAGCCGGCCATGGACCAGCCGGCCCAGGAGTCGTCCACGGTGGCCACCGCGATCAGCACCGAGGTGCTCAAGGCGATCGGCGACGCGCACGTCTCGCTGCCGCCGGACTTCACCGTCCACCCGAAGCTGCAGCGGCTGCTCGAGCGGCGCGCGGCGATGGTGAGCGAGGGTGGCATCGACTGGGCGATGGGTGAGCTGCTCGGCTTCGGGTCGCTGCTCATGCAGGGCATCCCGGTCCGGCTGGCCGGGCAGGACTCCCGCCGCGGCACCTTCGTGCAGCGCCACTCGGTGCTCATCGACCGGGAGACCGCCGCGGAGTACACGCCGCTGGCCCACCTGTCCGAGGACCAGGCGAAGTTCTTCGTCTACGACTCGCTGCTGTCGGAGTACGCGGCGCTGGGCTTCGAGTACGGCTACTCGCTGGCCAACCCCAAGGCGCTGGTGCTGTGGGAGGCGCAGTTCGGCGACTTCGTCAACGGCGCCCAGATGGTCATCGACGAGTACATCAGCTCCGGTGAGGCCAAGTGGGGCCAGCGGTCCGGCGTCGTCCTGCTGCTGCCGCACGGTCTCGAGGGCCAGGGCCCGGACCACTCCAGCGGCCGCATCGAGCGCTTCCTGCAGCTGTCGGCGGAGAACAACATGACCGTCGCCAACTGCTCGACGCCGGCGAACTACTTCCACCTGCTGCGCCGCCAGGCGCTGTCGGACGTGCACCGGCCGCTGGTGGTCTTCACGCCGAAGTCGCTGCTGCGGGCCAAGGCGGCCGTCAGCCCGGTCGCGGACTTCACCGAGGAGACCTTCCGGCCGGTGCTGCCCGACCCGGGCGTCGGGGGCGACCCGCTCGACGACGCCGCCGTCCGGCGGGTGCTGCTGTGCAGCGGCAAGGTCGCCTACGACCTGCTCGCCCAGCGGGAGACCGAGGGCACCGCCGACGTCGCGGTCGTGCGGGTGGAGCAGCTCTACCCGCTGCCGGCCGAGCAGATCGCCCAGGCCCTCGAGCGCTACCCGAACGCCTCGGACGTGGTCTGGGTGCAGGAGGAGCCGGCGAACATGGGCGCCTGGCAGTTCATGGCGGTCAACCTGCCCGAGCACCTGCCGGCCGGCCGCAGCCTGCGGCGGGTCAGCCGCCGGGCCTCGGCCAGCCCTGCCGTCGGCTCGGCCAAGGTCCACGAGGTGGAGCAGAAGCAGCTGATCGCGGACGCCTTCGCCCGCTGACCCACCCCGTTCCCGCCGACGCCCGGCCGCCGACCCAGTCGGTGGCCGGGCGTCGTAGGTTCTGCTGCGTGTACTTCACCGACCGCGGTCTCGAGGAGCTCGCCGACCGGCGGGGCGAGGAGCAGGTCACCCTCGCCTGGCTCGCGGACCAGATGCAGGCCTTCGTCGACCAGCACCCCGACTTCGAGGTACCCGTCGAGCGGCTGGCCACCTGGCTGGCCCGCGGCGGCACGGACGACGAGGACGAGTAGCAGGCCTCCCGCCCCCCACCGCTCGCACGCCCGCGGCGGGACCCTGCAGCGGGCCTCGGCCGGGACGGGGCCACGGTTGCCTAGCCTCGGGTCATGGGCACCGTCCTCGCCGTCCTGCACGTCGTCGCCGCCGTCTTCCTCATCGGGCCGATGGCCCTGCTCCCCCAGACCGCCCTGCGCGCGGTGCGGGCCGGCAACGGGCCGATGGTGGAGCTGCTCACCCGCTCGACCCGGGTCTTCACGTGGGCCTCGCTGGCGGTGGCCGTGTTCGGGTTCGGTGTGTCGGGGGTCGAGGGCATCCCGCTGTCGCGGACCTGGCTGTGGCTGTCGATCGTGCTGTACCTGCTCGCCCTCGTGCTCAGCCTCGTCCTCGTCGTCCCCTCGCTGAGCCGCGCGGCGGCCGACCTCGCCGGGGGCCGCCCGGCCACGGCCCTCTACGGTCGCATCGCCGCCGGCTCGGGCGTGGTCTCGCTGCTGCTGCTCGCCGTCGCCGTGCTGATGGTCTGGAAGCCCTGAGCCGACCGACACGCCCGGATGGCCGCGTCCCCCGCTGACGGGGACGGCGGCGGCACGCTTCGTGCGTGCTCGGTCACTCCCACGCCCTCTCGGGGCTGGCCGCGGGAGCCGCGACGCTCCCGTGGGCCCCGGTGGAGGGCCCGATCGCCCAGGTCGCGTGGATCGCCGCCGTCGGCGGGATGTCGATGCTGCCGGACCTGGACCACAGCGGCTCCACGGTCTCCGACATGTGGGGCCCGGTCACGGACGTGCCCTCGGGCGCGGTCGGCCGGCTGGCCCAGGGGCACCGGTGGGGCACCCACGACGCGGTCCTCGCCCCCGTCGCGTTCGGCGCCCTCGCGCTGGCCGCGGCCAACGCGTTCTGGTCCAGCCTGCTGCTCATGGCCCTCGCGATCGGGCTGGCGCTGCGGGCCCTGCACTTCGTCATCCCGGGCCGCGCGGAGAACACCGTCGTCGGCAACCTCGTGCTGTCCTGGGCCGGGGCGTGGCTGCTCCTGGAGCACATGCCCGCCCCGGCCTGGCTGCCGTGGGCGGTCGCGCTGGGCGTGCTCACCCACATCGCCGGCGACGCGATCACCACCCAGGGCGTGCCCGTGCCGCTGGTGTGGCTGGTCAGGCGCTGCCGGCTGGCCCTCACCCCGCTGCGCACCGGGACGGTCCTGGAGAAGGCGGTCCTGGCGCCGGCGTTCGTCGTCGTCACGCTGTGGTTCGTGTACGCCAACACCGGCGTCCGGGCGGCCGTCGACCCCTGGCTGCAGGACCTGCGCGGACTGGGCTGAGCGGCCCTGTGCCGGGCTCGCCACGCGCGTGCGCGTGGCGGGCCCGGCAGGGGCGCCTCGCTCAGCGGGTGACGCCCTGCTCCCGCGCGCAGGCCGCCACCGCGGCGGCCACCGCCTCGGCCACCCGCCGGTCCAGCGGGCTCGGGACGACGTAGTCGGCGCGCACCTCGTCGCCCACCACGTCCGCGATCGCGGTCGCGGCCGCCAGCTTCATCTCCTCGGTGATGGAGGTGGCGCCGGCGTCGATCGCCCCGCGGAAGACCCCCGGGAAGGCGAGCACGTTGTTGATCTGGTTCGGCTCGCCGCTGCGGCCGGTGGCGACCACCGCCGCGTACCGGGCCGCCATCTCCGGGTCGACCTCGGGGATCGGGTTGGCCAGGGAGAACACGATGCAGCGCTCGGCCATGGTGGCGATCGCCGACTCGGGCACCGACCCGCCGGACAGGCCCAGGTAGACGTCGGCCCCCTCCAGGGCGCCGGTCATCGTGCCCGCGTACCCGGCGCGGTTGGTGTTCTCCGCGACCCAGCGCTTGATCGGCGTGAGGTCGTCGCGGCCCGTGTGGACCACGCCGCGGGAGTCGGCCACCGCGATGTCGCCGATGCCCGCCTCGAGCAGGATCTTGGTGCAGGCGATCCCGGCCGCCCCGGCGCCGGCGACGACGACCCGCAGGTCGCCGATCTCGCGGCCCACGATCCGCGCGGCGTTGCGCAGCGCGGCCAGGACGACGATCGCCGTCCCGTGCTGGTCGTCGTGCATGACCGGGATGTCCAGCCGCTCGCGCAGCCGCTCCTCGATCTCGAAGCAGCGCGGCGCGCTGATGTCCTCGAGGTTGATCCCGCCGAAGGACGGCGCGATCGCCGCCACCGTCTCGACGATCGCGTCGGTGTCGGTCGTCGAGAGCACCACCGGCACCGACGACAGGCCGGCGAACTCGCTGAACAGGCAGGCCTTGCCCTCCATGACCGGCAGCGCGGCGGCCGGCCCGATGTCGCCCAGGCCGAGGACGGCGGTGCCGTCGGAGACCACGGCGACCACGCGCGGCGCCCAGGTGAACCGGTGCGCGAGCTCGGGCTCCGCGGCGATCGCGCTGGAGACCCGGGCGACCCCCGGGGTGTACGTGAGCGCGAGGTCGGCCACGGAGTCGATCGAGCGGGTGGGGCGTACCGCCAACTTCCCGCCCTCGTGCACCGCGAACGCCGGGTCGTCGGCGAATCGGTCGGGGCTCCCCGCCCGGGGAGCGGAGGACTCGGGATGCTGGGTTCCGCCCATGGACACGGCAGCGTAGACCGGTCGCCGTCCACCGCATCGCTACGGTCGACTCCGTGCAGATCCGCGAACTCGCCGTGCGCGACGCCTACGTCCTGGACCTGGTCCCCCACGGTGACGCCCGGGGCCGGTTCACCGAGTGGTACCGCGCCGACGTCCTGTCCGGGGCGCTCGGGTTCGGCCTGGGCCTCGCCCAGGCCAACCACAGCGTCTCCGCCCGCGGGGTGCTGCGCGGCGTCCACTTCGCGCTGGTGCCGCCCGGCCAGGCCAAGTACGTGTACTGCCCGGCGGGCCGGGTGCTCGACGTCGTCGTCGACGTCCGCGTGGGCTCCCCGACGTTCGGCGCGCACGACGCCGTCGTCCTGGACAGCGACCGGCCGCGGGCGGTGTACCTGGCCGAGGGGCTCGGCCACGCCTTCGTCTCCCTCACCGACGCGAGCTCGGTGACCTACCTGGTCTCCAGTGGCTACGACCCGACGCGGGAGTTCGGCATCCACCCGCTGGACCCGGCGCTGGGCCTGCCCTGGCCGGCCGACGTGGAGTTCGAGCTCTCCGCCAAGGACCAGCAGGCCCCCACCCTGGAGCAGGCGCGCCAGCAGGGGCTGCTGCCCACGATGGAGGAGTGCACCGCGCGGTACGCGCAGCTACGCGGCGGGCGCTGACCCCAGGCGCCCCGGGCGCGGCCAGAGCCGGCCGACGACCCGGCCCACGACGACCGCGGGACCGAACGCCCGGCTGTCGTCGGCGACCAGCGGGTTGTCCCCCACGACCCAGTGCCCCCCGGGCACGGCCCGGTGCACCCGCTTGACCACGAGCAGCCCCGGGCGGGTCGGGAACCGGGCCAGGACGACGTCGCCGGCGCCCACTGCGTCCGCGGCGTCGACCCGGCGCACCAGCAACCGGTCGCCGTGCCGCACGGTCGGGGACATGGACGGACCGGAGACACGGGCCATGACCCAGGGCGTGACCAGCGGCGGGACCGTTCCGGGGGTCTCGTCCTCGGACCTGTCGTCGGCGTTCACCGGGAGTAGGGTCGCAGACGAAACGACCCACGAGACCCGGAGGGCAAGTCCATGCGTTTCCGCATGTTCTCCGCCGTGGAGGCCACCGCGCACTGCGACCTCCCCTGCGGCGTGTACGACCCGGCCCAGGCCCGCATCGAGGCGGAGTCCGTCAAGGCGATCCAGGAGAAGTACCAGGCCAACGAGGACCCGGTCTTCCGCACCCGGGCGATCCTGATCAAGGAGCAGCGCTCCGACCTGGTCAAGCACCACCTGTGGGTGCTGTGGACCGACTACTTCAAGGCCCCGCACTTCGAGAAGTACCCGCAGCTGCACGAGCTGTTCAACAAGGCGACCAAGCAGGCCGGCGCCTCCGGCGGCAAGGGCAGCATGGACCCCGCCGAGGGGCAGAAGCTGCTCGACTACATCGCCGAGATCGACAAGATCTTCTGGGAGACCAAGGCCGCGGCCTGACCGCTCCCGCTGGCAGCGGCGCCGTCCGGCGGGGATCCCCGCCGGTCGGCGCCGCTGTCGTCTGCCCCCTCGCCCCGGCGGCCGCCGGGATGACCGCGCACTCCCCCGACCGTCCACCGCACACGTCAGCCAGGAGGTCTCCGATCGACGTCGGGGCACTGCTCCAGCGGGTCGAGGACGCCGCTCCCATCGAGGCGGTCGAGGCCGTCGCGGCCGCCCTCGCCGAGCAGGTGGGCGCACGCGCGGTCAGCTTCCTGATCGCCGACTTCAGCGGCCGGGCCGTCGTCCGGCTCTCCTCCTCCGGGCCGGCCGCCGGTGCCCGCAGCCACGCCGCCGAACAACCCCAGACCGTGCCGCTCGCGGGCAGCGTCTTCGAGCAGGTGCTGCGCTCACAGCAGGCCGACGTGCGCGCCGAGGACGACCTGTACCGGGCCCTGGTCCCGGTCACCGACCGGGGCGACGCGATCGGCCTGGTGGAGCTGCTCCTGCCCGAGGCGCCCACACCGCAGGTGCTGGAGGAGGTGCGCAGCGCCGCGCACGCGCTGGCCTACGCCGTCATCGCCGCCCGCCGGCACACCGACGTCTTCGAGTGGGGCATGCGCTCCACCCCGTTCACCCTGGCCGCCGAGATCCAGCGCCGCCTGCTCCCGGACGCCTACAGCTGCGAGGCCGCGCAGTTCACCCTGGCCGGCTGGATGGAGCCGGCCAGCTCCGTCGGCGGGGACACGTTCGACTACACGCTCGACCGCGACGCGCTGCAGCTGTCGATCACCGACGCCGTCGGCCACCAGGTGCCCGCCGCCCTCCTCGCGACGCTGCTGGTCGGCGGCCTGCGCAACGGCCGGCGGCGCGGGCTGGACCTGCTCGCGCAGGCCCGCTACGCCAACGACGCGCTGGCCGAGAACGCCGCCCCGGGTCAGTTCGTCACCGGGCAGCTGGTGCGGATCGACCTGCACAGCGGCACCGCCGTCGTCGTCAACGCCGGCCACCCGTTCCCCCTGCGGCTGCGCGACGGCCGGGTCAGCGAGGTCACACTGGCGATCGACCCGCCGTTCGGCGTCCGGCCGGGCGGGTCGTTCACGGTGCAGCCCCTCGCGCTGGAGCCGGGCGACCGGATCGTCTTCCTCACCGACGGCATGCAGGAGCGCAACGCCGCCAGCCTCGACGTCGCCGCCACGCTGGCCGCCACCGCCGACCTGCACCCGCGGGAGGTCGTGCACGCCCTCGGCGCCGCCGTCCTCGGCGCCACCGGCCACGACCTGAGGGACGACGCGACGATGCTGTGCCTGGACTGGTACGGCGGCCCGCAGCGGGCCCGGAACAGCGAGCACGGCGCCGATCCCGCACGCGTCTCCCCACCCGCCGCCCCCGGGTGACGCCGGGTGCGTCCCGGTACCGTTTGACCACGATGCGCATCGACCCGGCCGGGTGGCCCTTCATCACCGGGCCCCTGGCCCCCGCCGCCCTGCTCACCGCCGCGGGACGGGCCACCGGACGACGCGGTCTCCGGGTCGCGGCCTGGCCGCTGGTCGGCCTGGCCGCCTACATGGCGCTGTTCTTCCGCGACCCCGACCGCCGCTGCGACGTCCGGCCGCCGGACCCCGACGACGTCGTCTCCCCGGCCGACGGGGTGGTGATGGTCGCCGGGGAGCCGCAGGAGGGCGTGGCGCCCGACGGGGACTGGCAGCAGGTCAGCGTCTTCCTGTCGGTCGTCGACGTGCACGTCAACCGCTCGCCGTACCGCGGCGAGGTCGTCGAGAGCTCCTACCGCAAGGGCAGCTTCCTGGCCGCCTACCGCAAGGAGTCCGCGCACCGCAACGAGCGCAGCGAGCTGTGGCTGCGCGACGGCGAGCGCACCGTGGTGTTCCGGCAGATCGTCGGGGTCCTCGCCCGGCGCATCGTCACGCGCACCGGCGTCGGGCAGCGGCTGGAGACCGGCGAGCGGATGGGGCTGATGAAGTTCGGCTCCCGGATGGACGTGTTCGTCCCGCGGGAGTGCACGATCACCGTCCGCACGGGGCAGCGGGTGCGGGGCGGCGAGACCGTCATCGCCCGCTGGCCCGCGGCCGGCTGAGGAGCGCCCCCGTGCCCAGCTCAGCCTCCGGCCACCGGCTCCCCCCGACCCGGCGCACGGCCACCGTCGAGTTCGTCCGCGGCTCGGTCCGCGGCACCCGGCGCCGGGCGCTGGCGACCCTGCCCAGCCTGTTCACCCTCGCCAACATGATGTGCGGCTTCGCCGCGATCCTGGTGTCGATCCGCGGGCAGTACACCCTGGCCGCGGTGCTGGTCGGGCTGTCGGTGGTCTTCGACATCACCGACGGCGCGGTGGCCCGGCTGGTCGGCGCCGTCACGCCCTTCGGGCTGCAGTTCGACTCGCTGGCCGACCTGGTGTCCTTCGGCCTGGCCCCGGCGCTGCTGGCGTTCACGCTGTTCTCCGAGGGCCGCGACGAGTGGGACCCCCTCGGCTGGGTGGTCTGCTTCCTCTGGGTGGCGTGCGCCGCGATCCGCCTGGCCCGGTTCAACACGACGATCGACCCCACCGCCGACAAGCGGTACTTCACCGGCATGCCCAGCCCCGGCGCCGCCGGCGTCGTCCTGGCCTCGGTGTTCGCCTTCGGTGACCAGATGCACGGCCGCGACCGGCTGTGGGTGCTGCTGATCGTCGCCGTGCCGGCGCTGCTCATGGTGAGCACCGTCCGGTTCCGCTCGTTCCGCTCGCTGGTCAGCCCGAAGAGCGGGAAGCCCTACGGGCTGGTGGTCGCCGCGCTGGCGGTGGTCGTCGGCTTCGCCCTCGCGCCCGTGGTCACCGGCTGTGTGCTGGCCTACGGCTACCTGCTGGCACCGGTCCTCGTGCCGCTGCTGTCCCCGCTGTCCCGGCTCGTGCCGACCCGACTCAAGGAGCTGCTCACATGAGCGTGCGGCCCATCCGCCCCGACGACGTGCCGGCCGTGGTCGGTCTGGTCCGGGAGCTCGCCGAGTACGAGAAGGCCGCCCACGAGGTCCGGCTGACCGAGGAGCAGCTGAGCGCCGCCCTGTTCGGCGACTCGCCGAAGCTGTCCGGCCACGTCGCGGTGGTCGACGGCGAGGTGGTCGGGATGGCGCTGTGGTTCCTCAACTTCTCCACCTGGAGGGGCACCCACGGCATCTACCTCGAGGACCTCTACGTCCAGCCCCGGCACCGCGGCAGCGGCCTGGGCCGCGAGCTGCTGCGCACGCTCGCCGAGGTGTGCGTGGAGCGCGGCTACAGCCGGCTGGAGTGGTCGGTGCTGGACTGGAACACCCCGTCGATCGAGTTCTACAAGGGCGCCGGAGCGGTCCCCATGGACGAGTGGACGGTCTTCCGGCTCACCGACGAGGCCCTCAGCGGCTTCGCCGCCGACCGGCGGCCGCGGTGAGCGGGCCGGCCGACACCCGCGCCCACCCGGGCACCGAGCGCCGGCCCGCGGAGTGCTGGCTCACCGACATGGACGGTGTCCTGGTGCACGAGGGCAACGCGCTCCCCGGCGCCGCGGAGTTCCTGCAGCGACTGGTCGAGCGGGGACGCCGCTTCCTCGTCCTCACCAACAACTCGATCTTCACCCCGCGCGACCTGGCCGCGCGGCTGGCCCGCTCCGGCCTGGACGTGCCCGAGGAGTCCATCTGGACCTCGGCCCTGGCGACGGCGGACTTCCTCGCCACCCAGCTGCCCGGCGGCTCGGCCTACGTCATCGGCGAGGCCGGCCTGACCACGGCGCTGTACGAGGCGGGGTACACCCTGACCGACACCGACCCGGACTACGTCGTCCTCGGGGAGACCCGCACCTACTCCTTCGAGGCCATCACCCGGGCCATCCGGCTGGTGGGCCACGGCGCGCGGTTCATCGCGACCAACCCCGACGTCACCGGGCCCTCCCCCGAGGGCCCACTGCCGGCCACCGGGTCGGTCGCGGCGATGATCACCAAGGCGACCGGCGCGGAGCCCTACTTCGTCGGCAAGCCGAACCCGATGATGTTCCGCAGCGCGATGAACCGGATCGCCGCGCACTCGGAGTCCACGGTGATGATCGGCGACCGGATGGACACCGACGTCGTCGCCGGCATCGAGGCCGGGCTGGACACGATCCTGGTGCTGACCGGCTCCACCCGGGCCACCGACGTGGCGCGGTTCCCGTTCCGGCCCGGGCGGGTCCTGGACTCCATCGCCGACGTCGTCGACCTGGTCTGAGGGCTCAGCGCCCGGAGAAGGCCAGCCGCGCCTCCGGCGTGGCCAGCAGCCACAGCTCCAGGGCGACGAGCACCAGCAGCGGGACGCCGACCAGCGGGCCGCCCCACTCGAACGCCGAGAACCAGCCGAACAGGCCCAGCAGCACCTGCAGCACGACCACCGGCCCGCGGGCCCAGCCCGACACCCGCCACAGCCCGACGGCCGCCGCGGTCAGCACGGCGGCGAAGAAGCCGACGTAGACGACCTCGGCGAGGGCCCGGCCCAGGCTGTCGGGCTCGGAGGTGATGGTCAGGTACAGCAGCACCAGCGCGACGACGCCGAGCGCGGCGGCCTCCACGGCGACGACCAGCGCCGCACGGCGGACGGCCGGCGGCGCCTCGGTCCGCCGGGCCGGGCGGGCCGCCGTGGGCTCGGCAGCGCCGCCGAGCAGCCGCTCGGCCAGCCGGCGCTGTCTCGGGGGCTGCGCCCCCGCCTCCTCCGTCACGGCCGCGAGGGTACGCGCCGCGGCCGGGTGCCCCCCTCGACCGCCGGCGCCCGCGTCCTCCCTGTGCCTGCCGGGGAGCGGGCGCGGTCCTGGTTAGCCTGACCGGCATGCGTGCGCTCGTGGTGGCCAACCCCGCGGCGACGACGACCAACCGCAGCGTCCGCGACGACGTCCTCGCCGTCCTGGGCGGCGAGCTGAAGGTGGACCTCGCCGAGACGACCCACCGCGGCCACGGCACGGAGCTGGCCCGGGAGGCCTGCGCCGACGGCGTCGACGTCGTCGTCGCCCTCGGCGGTGACGGCACGGTCAACGAGGTGGTCAACGGGCTCCTGCACCGCGGACCGGGCGAGCACCTGCCGCCGCTGGCCGTCGTCCCGGGCGGGTCCACCAACGTCTTCTCCCGGGCCCTGGGGCGGTCCCGCGACCCGGTGACGGCGGCCGGTGAGATCACCGACTCGCTGCGGGCCGGGCGCACCCGCCGCGTCTCCCTGGGCACCGCCAGCGCCCGCGGCGCCACCGGCGCCCCGGTGGCGCTGCCCGACCCCGCCCGCGCCCAGGAGGCCGCCGACGCGGGGGCCGCGGCGCACCCGGGGTGGACCGACCCGCGCTGGTTCGCCTTCAGCGCCGGCCTGGGCTTCGACGCCGACGTCATCGGGCGCGTGGAGGCGCAGCGGGCCCGGGGACGGCGGTCCACCGGAGCGCTGTACGTGGTGGAGGCGACCAGCGCGTTCGTCCTGGGGCACGAGCGGCGGCGTCCGCCCATGACCCTGGAGCTGCCCGGGGAGCCGCCGCTGGACGGGGTGTTCCTCTGCCTGGTCTCCAACGTCTCGCCGTGGACCTACCTCGGCGCGCGGCCGGTCAACCCGAGCCCGGAGGCGTCCTTCGACGCCGGGCTGGACGTGTTCGCGATGGGCCGGATGGGGGTGCTGCGCATGCTGCACCACGTGCGCCAGGTCTTCGCCGCCCGGCCCGACGCCCGCGGCCGCGGGGTGCACCGCCGGCACGACCTGCCGTGGCTGACCATCACCGCGCAGCGGCCCCAGGGGTGGCAGGTCGACGGCGACCACCTGGGGACGGCGACGGGGCTGCGGGTGTGCAGCGTGCCCGCCGCCCTGCGCGTCGTCGCCTGAACCGGGCGTTCTCGCAATTCCGGGTGTGACCTGCGTCTTTGCGCACGCCGGGCAAGGGTTGTCAACGGCCCGGCCGCGGGATGGGCAGGTCGAGTGGCGCACCTAGCACGCCCGTGGTGAGCTTGCTCACGAGGGGTCGACCGAAGCCCCCGATCTGCTTGACAGGCCCCCACGCCGTGAAAACATCGCGGCAGGAAAGCAACCTGTCGGTAACAAATGCACGAAGTCGCTGTGCCATGGCGCTGGCCAATCCCGGTGCCGGCCTGCGGAGCGGTCCGAGGCCGGCGACTGACGCACCACACCGTAGACGACATCGAGGAGAACACCGCCATGGACTGGCGCCACCGCGCGCTCTGCCGCGACGAGGACCCGGAGCTGTTCTTCCCCATCGGGACGACCGGTCCGGCCCTCGGCCAGATCGAGCAGGCCAAGGGTGTGTGCCGGCGTTGCCCGGTCGTCGAGTCCTGCCTGGACTGGGCCCTGCGCTCGGGTCAGGACTCCGGCGTCTGGGGTGGGCTGTCCGAGGACGAGCGGCGCGCGCTGAAGCGGCGTCAGGCTCGCACCCGGGTCCGCACCGCCTGAGCACACCGCACGCCGGCGTCCGGGCCCCGCGCCCGGCACCGCCGTACTGAACCGTCACGAGGCCGGTCCGGGCGCACCCGGTCCGGCCTCGCGGCTGTTCAGCGCCGGAGCCGACCGGCTCCGGGCAGCGTCAGCACCACCTCGGTCCCCGGCCGGCCGGTGGGCTCGCCGCCCATGCTCAGGTGCCCGCCGAGCTCGCTGGTGACGAGGGTGCGCACGATCTGCAGGCCCAGCCCGTCGCTGGCCGCGACGTCGAAGTCCGCCGGCAGGCCGCGCCCGTCGTCGCGCACCCGCACGACGAGGTCGTCGCCGTCGCGCTCGGCGACCAGCTCGATGGTGCCGGGCCGGCCCTCCGGGAAGGCGTGCTCGGCGGCGTTGTGCAGCAGCTCGGTGACCGCGAGGACCAGCGGGGTCGCCGCCACCGACGGCAGCTCGCCGAACTGGCCCACGCGCCGGGTGCAGGCCGCCGGGCCGACCGAGGTGAGGTCGCCCAGCATCGGCAGCACCTGGTCGAGGACGTCGTCGACGTCGACCACGTCCTCCCGGCTGCCGGCCAGGGTCTCGTGCACCACGGCGATGGAGGACACCCGGCGCACCGACTCCTCCAGCGCCTCCCGGGCCGCGGGCACCGTCATCCGCCGCGCCTGCAGCCGCAGCAGCGCGGCCACCGTCTGCAGGTTGTTCTTCACCCGGTGGTGGATCTCGCGGATGGTGGCGTCCTTGGTGAGCAGCGCGCGGTCGCGGCGCCGGACGTCGGTGACGTCGCGCACCAGCACCAGCGCGCCCTCCTCACCGCCGGGCGCCTGCAACGGCAGCGCCCGCACCAGCATCGTGGCGGCCTGCCCCTCGACGTCCATCGGGTCGGGGAACCGCCCGGCGACGGCGGCCCGGATCCCGGCCACCACCGCCTCCCCCGCCACCCGGTCGGCGGCCGCGTCGCGGGTGAGCCGGGCCAGGTCGGCCCCGACGACGTCCCCGGTGACGCCCATGCGGCGGTAGGCCGACAGCGCGTTGGGGCTGGCGTAGACCGCGGCGCCGGTCCCGTCCAGGCGCACCAGGCCGTCACCCACGCGCGGGCTCAGCTCGGCGTCCAGCAGCTTCTCCGGCGGGAAGGTGCCCGCCGAGACCATGAGGCACAGGTCGGCGGCGATGTCGAGGTAGGTCAGCTCCAGCGTGGACGGCGACCGGGTGACCGCCAGGTTCGTGTCCCGCGCGAGGACGGCGACCACGACGCCGTCGTGCCGGACCGGGATCACCTCGCGACGCCGGGGGGCCGCCCCCGACCAGTCCGGCTCGCCCTCGGTGACCGGGCGCCCCTCCCGGTGGGCGACCTCGAACGGCTCCGCGCCGGGCCCCTGCAGCTCCGAGCCGACGAGGTCCTCCGGCTGGCTGGTGGGGGCCGTCAGCGGCCGCACCTGCGCCACGCACCACCAGGCCCCGGTCGGCAGCGGCACCCACAGGGTGAGGTCGGCGAAGGAGAGGTCGGCCAGCAGCTGCCAGTCGGCGACCAGCCGGCGGGCGTGGTCGACCTGGGCGGGCGCGGAGGCCGCACCCCGGGTGAGGCGCTCGGAGAGGCTGCTCATGGTGCTCCGAGCGTAGAGAAGGGCCCCCTCCCGGCCCGCACCGCTCGCGGCGGGCCCGGCGGGAGGGCCGCACCTAGGCTGCCGACGTGGTCTCCCCCACCGGCGCCTCCCGCGTCTCCGTCGAGCACGCCCGGCCCGTGGACTTCCCCGCCATCGCCGAGCTGACCGTGCGCGTGTACGTCGACGGCGGCCTGGCCCCACCCGAGTACCTCCCCGCGCTGGCCGACGTGGAGGGCCGGGCGGCCCGCGCGGAGCTGCTCGTCGCCCGCGACGCGGGCGGGCGGGTGGTGGGCAGCGTGGCGCTGGTGCTCGACGGCGAGTTCGGCGAGGTGGTCGAGTCCGACGACGAGGCGGCGTTCCGCATGCTCGTCGTCGACCCGGCCGAGCGGGGTCGGGGCATCGGGGAACGGCTGGTGACCGACTGCCTCACGCGGGCCCGCGCGGCCGGCAAACGGCGGATGGTGCTCTCCACCGACCCACGGATGACCGCGGCCCACCGGCTGTACGCGCGCCTGGGCTTCACCCGGCTGCCGGAGCGCGACTGGTCGCCCGTGCCCGGGGTCGAGCTGATGGTCTACGCCCGGGAGCTGTGACGCGCCCGTCGTCCGGGGTCTCCCTCAGTCGTCGACCGTGGCGATGAGGTCGCCCTCCTGGAGCACCTCGCCCTCGACGACGTGCAGCTCCCGCACCCTCCCGGCGCGCTCGGTCAGCACCGGGATCTCCATCTTCATCGACTCGAGGATCACCAGGGTGTCACCGGCGGCCACCTCGCTGCCCGGCTGCACGAGCACCTTCCAGACGCTCGACACCATCTCGGCGTGGATCTCCTCGACCGCCACCGGCACCTCCCTCGCTCGCCTGCGTCCATCCAAGCACGCAGGGCGGGGCGGTCAGCTCCCCGGCGTGCAGCCGCTGGCCAGCCGGTCGAGCACCGGGCAGATCTCCGGCCCGTCGTGCGGCACACCCGTCTCCGGCAGGCCCGTGAGCAGGTCGCTGGCGGCCCGGGCCGCGGTCGCGGTGTCCGGCCCGCTGGCGCTCACGGTGGCCAACAGGGCGTCGTACCAGCCGTCGAGCCGGTCTCCGGGGTCGTAGCCGCTGACGGCCACGACCTCGACCCCGTCGGTCCCACCCGGTCGCCGTCCGGACTCGGGCAGCCGGCCGGTCACCCGGCCCGCCTGCCCCGGCGGCAGCGTCGAGCGCAACTGGACGGCGACAGCCTTGCGCGGCGTGCGTCCCGGGCCTGGATCCGCCGCGGCGCGGCCACCGACCGCGCTGCGCAGCGCGAGCTCGACGGCGTCCACCCCGTGCGCGCGCTCGAGGACGGCCATGTCGAGGGAGAAGCCGGCCGCCACCTCCGCCAGCTCGCCGTCGGGTGCGATGCCGACCGTCACCAGCCCCCGCCAGCCCACCTCGGCCAGGCGCTTGGCGGCCGGCGGCAGCTCGACCGGCTCGTCCGGCGTCCAGGAGACGCGGGCGATGCCGGCGGCGCGGTCGCGGGAGACCGGGGTCGTGTGGTGCAGGCCGGAGTCGGTGACCCAGGCGAGGAAGCCGCGCTCGCTGGCCGGCTCCACCCCGTCGCCGCCCAGCCGTTCCAGCACCGCCGCCGACGGCCCCACCCAGGTGAGGCCGGCCGCGACGACCGCAGCGGCCAGCCGGGCGTTGCCGGCGAGGGCCGGCGGCACTGGGAGCACCGCGGCCACCCCGCTGCGCCGGGCGGCCTCCACGATGCGGTCGACGGCGAGGTAGGACTCCGCGGCCGGCGCCGGCCCCAGCAGCACCGCGTCGTCGGCCAGCCGGACGTGCCGGGCGGAACGGTCGGCCTCGGAGTGGACGGCGACGGCCTTGACCTCCAGCCGGGAGCAGGCCGCCACCACCGCGCACGCGGCGGGCCCCCGCCCCGCGACGAGGACGCTCTCGATCCCGACCTGTGCCACCCTGCCGGCCCTCCCCCAGTGGTGCGTCGTGCCACCCACAGCCTGACCCGCCGCCCGGCTCCACCGCCACAGGGGGACGACGTCGCTCGGGGCCGTGAGAGGCTGGGAGGCGTCAGCTTGACGGGTCCCCCGGCACCGCACACACGCGGGTCCGGGGTGCCCGGCGGCACCGAGGGCCCGCCACGGGCCCGTACCGGCGATGAGGAGAGGAGGGCAGCGATGTCCAAGCGTGGACGCAAGCGGCGCTCCCGCAAGGGGAACAAGGCCAACCACGGCAAGCGGCCCAACGCGTGAGGCGCGGCCCCGTCCACCCGGGCTCAGGCCGGGACCTGGGACGGGGGCCGAACGCCAGAGGCCCAGGACCCGACGGGTCCTGGGCCTCTGGCGTTCGAGCGGCCGTCAGGCGGAGGGGCGTTCCTGGGTCCGCTCCACCGTCAGCTTCTCGACGCTGACCTGGGTGCCGTCCTCCTCGAAGGAGACGGTCGTCAGCTGGAACTTGATCCGGTCGCGCAGCCCGGGCGGCGGGGTGTCCCCGCCGCAGCGGCGGCGGACCAGCGCCTTGAACTCCTGCTCGATGCCGAACTGGCGCAGGCAGGGCGAGCAGTCCTCGAGGTGCTCGGCGATCACGTCGCGCCGGGCGTCGTCGGTCTCGTGGTCGAGGAACTCGAAGACGTGGGACAGGACGTCGTCGCAGGAGTTGATCTCGATCGGCTCGCCACGGTCCTCGCTCACGACTGCGTCGCCCCCTCCCCGGCCCCGGCGCGGACGAAGCCGCGCTCCCGTGCGTAGTCGGCCAGCAGCTTCTGCAGCCCCCGGCGACCGCGGTGCAGACGGGACATCACCGTGCCGATGGGCGTGCCCATGATCTCGGCGATCTCCTTGTAGGCGAACCCCTCGACGTCGGCGAGGTAGACCGCCAGCCGGAAGTCCTCCGGCAGCTGCTGGAGGGCCTCCTTGATGTCGGAGTCCGGCAGGTGGTCCAGCGCCTCGATCTCGGCCGACCGCAGGCCACTGGAGCTGTGCTCCTCGGCGGCGTACAGCTGCCAGTCCTGCACCTGGTCGGTGGGGTACTGCTGCGGCTGGCGCTGCTTCTTGCGGTAGCTGTTGATGTAGGTGTTGGTCAGGATCCGGTACAGCCAGGCCTTGAGGTTGGTCCCCTCGGCGAACTGGTGGAACGCGGAGTAGGCCTTGACGAACGTCTCCTGCACCAGGTCCTCGGCGTCGGCGGGGTTGCGGGTCATCCGCAGGGCCGCCGGGTACAGCTGGTCCAGGAAGGGCAGCGCGTCGCGCTCGAAACGGGCGTCCCGCTCGGCGCGGGTCTCGGCCACCTCGGTACGGCTGCCGCCTTCGCGCGCCTCGGGGACCTCCACCGGGGCGGTCTGGGGGTTCAGTTCCGCGGACTCCTCGGGCACCGACCGTCCTCTCTGCGGCGCCCGGACGCGGGCCACCGCCTCGGACGATCCTAGCCGCGGTGCGTCGGGGCGGCCCGGGGGCCGCCGGTGCGCGACCCGCGCTCGGGCGCTGGAGGACAGGGTGCTGCTCACGGCCACTCCAACCGCGCCCGCGGCGGCGTCCATTCCCCCTGCGACCGGGATCTCCGTGGCCCGCCGCGACGGCCCGCGGCTAGGCTGCCGCGCCGTGGCGGCGACCCCGGCGGTGCGGACCCTCGAGAGGGCGCGCGTGGCGCACACCCTGCACCCGTACGACCCGGAGCACCCCGCGGACCAGGGCCACGGCGAGGCCGCCGTGGCCGCCCTGGGCGCCGATCCGCGGCAGGTGTTCAAGACGCTGGTGGCCCGCGTCGACGGCGCGCTCACCGTCGCCGTCGTCCCGGTCAGCGGCAGCCTCGACCTCAAGGCCCTCGCGGCCGCGGCCGGCGGCCGGAAGGCGGCGATGGCCGACCCCACGGACGCGGAGCGGACGACGGGCTACGTGCTGGGCGGGATCAGCCCGCTGGGCCAGAAGAAGGCGCTGCCGACCGTCGTGGACGACACGGCACTGGCCTTCGACACGGTCATGGTGAGCGCCGGGAAGCGCGGCCTGCAGGTGGAGCTGGCCCCGGCCGACCTCGTGCGGCTGACCCGGGCCCGGACCGCCCCCATCGGACGCTGAGGACCGCCGTCAGGCGCCGGGCGCGGCGTACGGGGTGAGCAGCTGGTCGACCGGCGCGTGGTCGTCGGTGAGCACCTCGGCGTCCGCGACGAAGCCGGTCAGCCGCTCCCCCTCGGCCACCTGCCAGGTCAGGCCCCGCGCGCGCAGCGCACCGGCGACGGCGTCGGCCGGCAACGGCGCCTGCGAGGCCACCGCGACGACGTTGCCGCCGTCGTCCCCCGCCAGCACCGGCTCCCGGGCCAGCAGCAGCACCGAGCCGAACACCGCGCGCAGGGTGGCCAGCTCCGCGCGCACGAAGCCCATCGGCGGGTTGTCGATGAGGTTGGCGACGTAGACGCCGTCGTCGTCGAGCGCCCGGTCGACCAGCTCGAGCGCCTCGACGGTGGTCAGCTGCCAGGGCACCGACAGGCCGCCGAAGGCGTCGCCCACGACGAGGTCCCGCTCCCCCGCCGGCTCGTCGGCCAGGCCCACGCGGGCGTCGGCCACCCGGACCCGCAGGTCGTCGGACTCGGCCAGCCCGAGCTGCTCGCGGTCCATCGCCACCACCCCGGGGTCGACCTCCAGCACCAGGCTGGTGGTGCCCGGGCGGACCTCGGCCAGGTAGCGCGGCACGGTCAGGCCGCCACCGCCCAGGTGCAGCGCCGACAGCGGCTCCCCCTCGGGCGCGAGGACGTCGGTGACCGCGGCGATCGCCTGGACGTACTCGAACTCCAGGTGCGTGGGGTCGTCGAGGTCGACGTAGGAGTGCCGCAGCGTGTCCAGCACCAGCACGCGGCCGCCGTCCCGCTGCGGGTCGGCCACCACACGGGCGCAGTGGTAGGCGGTCTCGGCCTCGCACGGGGTGGGGGCGACCGCGGCCAGCAGCGAACCGCCGAGCGCGAGGACGAACAGCCCGGCCGGTACCCGCCCTGCGCCGCTCCCGGACCGCCGGCGCAGCAGCAGCGCCACCGCTCCCCCGGCCAGGACGGTCACGATGCCGGTGCCCACGAGGATGCCGCTGGTCGGGAAGACGGCGATGAGCAGGAAGCCGGTGACGAAGGTGGCCGCGATCCCGCCGAGCGTGCCGATGCCCGACAGCCGGCCCACCACGGCGCCGGTCTCGGCCAGGCTGGCCAGCTGCAGCTTGACCACCATCGGCGGCACCGCCGACAGCAGCGCCGCGGGGACCACGACGGCGACCGCGGCGAGCAGCAGCACGCTGCCGGCGTCGGCGCCGGTGAGCCACGACCCGGCGAACCGCACCAGCGGGAGGACGGCGACCACCAAGGCGCCGCCGGCGACCATGAGCGGCGCGATCAGCCGCCGCGGGTCGGTGCGGTCGGCCGCCGCGCCGCCGGACCACGCGCCCAGCGCGATCGCGGCGAGGGCGAAGCCGATGACCGCGGTGTTGGTCTGCAGCGTGATGCCGACGTAGGGGGCGATCAGGCGGAGGCCGGCGATCTCCAGCACCAGCACCGCACCCGAGCTCAGGAACGTGACGGCGGCGGCGACCCAGCCGGGCAGCGCGGCGGTCCCGGCGGTCGGCTCGACCGCCTCCTCGGTACCGGCCACCTCAGAACAGCGCGGGCTGGTCGGCCGGCGGGCTGACCGCCTCGGCGCGGGCGGTCAGCTCCGCGCCGTTGTTCTTGACGTTGTTGACCGCGGTGCCCACCGGCCGCAGCTCCAGCCGCTCGACGAGGTCGGGCGGGGTGGGCTGGGTGAGCGCCTCGACGTCGTCGCGGGCCGGGTCGAGCCAGTCGGCCCAGCGCTCGCGGGGCAGCACCAGCGGCATCCGCTCGTGGATCCCGGTGAGCGCACCGACCGCGGGCGCGGTGACCACGGTGCACGTGTACAGGCGGTCCTCGCCCTTCCCCCACACCTCCCACAGCCCGGCGAAGGCGAGGCCGGAGCCGTCCTCGGGGGTGATGAAGTACGGCTGCTTGCCGGGCCCGTCCAGCCGCTTGGCCCACTCGTACCAGCCGTCGGCCGGCACCAGGCACCGCCGCGAGCGGGCCGCCGTCCGGAACGCCGGCTTCTCGGTGAGGGACTCCACCCGGGCGTTGAGCATGCGGTTGCCGATCGAGGCGTCCTTGGCCCACGACGGCACCAGCCCCCAGCGGACGGCGCGCAGCTCCCGGTGCCCCTCGCCGGTGGGCCGGCCCTCGGCGTCGCGTTCCTCCTTGTGCCGGACCACGTAGACGTCCTTGGTCGGGGCGACGTTGTAGTCGGCCGGCAGCGCCGGCTGCCCCTCGGCGCGGACCGCCTCGAACTCGAGGACGAGGTCCTCGGGACGGCGGCTGGCGGCGTAGCGGCCACACACGGTGCGTACTCCCTCCCCGGGCGGGCGCGGGTCCGCCCGGACGGCGGCCGGCGACCCGACGGTCGCGAGCCTAGATCCGTCTTCCTCCCGACGCGGGCCCCTGCGCGTGCCCGCGGGGGTCAGGGGTAGACCTGGGGTGCGACACAACCGAGACGCGACGGAGGACACAGAGCAGTGACCACCACCCAGACCTCCCCAGCCGGCAAGACCGCCAGCGACGCGGGCGACCGGCCGTACGCGACGATCAACCCGGCCACCGGCAGGACCGAGAAGGAGTTCCCCTTCCTCGACAGCGGCGAGGTCGACGGCGTCGTCGAGCGGGCGCACGCCGCGTTCCTCGAGTGGCGGCGCCGTCCCGTCGAGGAGCGCGCCGGGGTCGTGGCACGCATCGGCGAGCTGATGATCGAGCGCCGCGACCAGCTCGCCGCCCTCATCACCACCGAGATGGGCAAGCCGATCCGGGAGGCGGCCGGCGAGGCGATGCTGGTGGCCAGCATCTTCGACTACTACGCGAAGAACGGCCCGCGCTTCCTCGAGCCCCGGCCGATCGACGTGATGGACGGCGAGGCGGTCGTCGTCAACGAGCCGACCGGCGTCCTGCTGGCCATCGAGCCGTGGAACTTCCCGCTGTACCAGGTGGCCCGCGTCGCGGCGCCGAACCTCGTGCTGGGCAACGCGATCCTGCTCAAGCACGCGGAGAACAACCCGCAGACCGCACTGGCGCTGGAGCAGCTGTTCATCGACGCCGGCGTCCCCGAGGGCGTCTACACCAACCTGTTCCTGCGCATCTCCGACGTCGAGCGGGTCATCGCGCACCCGCACGTGGCCGGCGTGACGCTCACCGGCAGCGACCGGGCCGGCAGCGCGGTGGCCTCCCTGGCCGGCAAGTACCTGAAGAAGTCGGTGCTGGAGCTGGGCGGCAGCGACCCGTTCATCGTCCTCGACGCCCCCGAGGTCGCGCAGACGGTGAAGGCCGCGGCGATGTCGCGGACCATGAACGCCGGCCAGGCGTGCATCGCCGCCAAGCGGTTCATCGTCATGGACGACGTCTACGACGAGTTCGTCGCCGGCCTCGCCGACGTCTTCAAGGGTCTGCAGCCCGGCGACCCGAGCGACCCGGGGACGCGGCTGGGCCCGCTGTCGTCGGAGCGGGCGGCGGCCGACCTCAGCGCCCAGGTCCAGGACGCCATCGACAAGGGCGCGACGGTGCTCGCCGGCGGGGGCCGCCCCGACCGCGAGGGCGCCTACGTCGACGCCACCCTGCTGGCCGACGTCACCCCGGAGATGCGGGCCTACCGCGAGGAGCTGTTCGGCCCGGTGGGCGTGGTCTACCGCGTCTCCTCCGAGGAGGAGGCCGTGCGGCTGGCCAACGACACCCCGTACGGGCTGTCGGCGACGGTGTTCAGCAGCGACGTCGAGCGGGCCCGCAAGGTCGCCGACCAGGTCGACTCCGGCATGGTGTGGATCAACTCCCCGTCGGGCACCTCGGCGGAGCTGCCCTTCGGTGGCGTGAAGCGCTCCGGCTACGGCCGCGAGCTCTCCGAGCTCGGCATGTTCGAGTTCGCCAACCGCCGGCTGGTGCGCACGGCCGGGGCCAAGAAGGCGAAGCCGGCCGACGCCGCGGCCGCCGGCTGACCCGGTGGTGGCCCGGGCCCTGTCGCTGCGGGGTCCGGGCTGCCAGGCTCCGGCCATGAGGTTCACGACGACGATCGAGCTGGGTGGCAAGACCGCGACGGGGTTCGAGGTGCCCCCCGACGTCGTCGAGGCCCTGGGCTCGGGACGTCGGCCGGCGGTCACCGTGACCCTCGCCGGGCACTCCTACCGCAGCACGGTGGCGACGATGGGCGGCCGGTTCCTCGTGCCGCTGGCAGCGGAGAACCGGGAGGCCGCCGGCGTCGCGGCCGGCGACACCGTCGAGGTGGACCTCGAGCTGGACACCGCTCCGCGCGTGGTGGAGGTGCCCGCCGACCTCGCCGCCGCGCTGGACGCCGAGCCCGCGGCGCGGCGCCGGTTCGACGCCCTCTCCTACAGCCACCAGCGCCGGCACGTGCTCGCCGTGGAGGGGGCCAAGGCCGCGGCCACCCGGGAGCGCCGGGTGACCGCCGCCGTCGCCGCGCTGCTGGAGGGCTGAGGCGCGCAGGGCACACTGGGGCCGTGACGCAGGTCTGGACGACGCCGCACCGCGCGACCCCCGTGGACGCCGTCGTGGCCCTGCCCGGCTCCAAGTCGCTGACCGCCCGCGCCCTGGTGCTGGCCGCCCTCGCCGACGGGCCGGGCCGGCTGGTGCGCCCGCTGCGCGCCCGCGACACCGACCTCATGGCCGCCGCGCTGCGCGCGCTGGGCGTCCGCGTCGAGGACGACGGCGACGACTGGGTGGTGACCCCCGGGCCGCTGCGCGGCCCCGCCGAGGTCGACGCCGGGCTGGCCGGCACCGTGCTGCGCTTCCTGCCGCCGGTCGCGGCGCTCGCCGCCGGCCCGGTCCGGCTGGACGGCGACCCCCGGCTGCACGAGCGGCCCAACGCCGGCCTGATCGCGGCGCTGCGCGACCTCGGCGTCGAGGTCGACGACGGCGGCCGCGGCCGGGCCCCGTTCACCGTGCACGGCACCGGCCGGGTGCGCGGCGGCGCCGTCACCGTCGACGCGAGCGAGTCCTCGCAGATCGTCTCCGGGCTGCTGCTGGCCGCCGCCCGCTTCGACGCGGGCCTCGACCTGGCCCTCGCCGGCGGGCTGCCCTCGATGCCGCACGTGGAGATGACCGTCGAGTCCCTCCGCGAGCGCGGCGTCGAGGTCACGCCCACCGGGCGCGGGTGGCGGGTCTCCCCCGGCCCGGTCGCCGCCCGCGACGAGGTGCTGGAGCCCGACCTGTCCAACGCCGCCCCCTTCCTCGCGGCCGCGCTGGTGACCGGCGGGCGGGTCACCGTCCGCGACTGGCCGGAGCGGACCACGCAACCGGGCGGACAGCTGGACCGGCTGCTGACCGGGATGGGCGCGGCGGTGACGCGGACCGACGACGGGCTGCAGGTCAGCGGGGGCGCGACCATCGCACCGCTGGTCGCCGACCTCGGCGCGGTCGGCGAGCTCACCCCGGTGCTGGCCGCGCTGTGCGCCCTGGCCGACGGCCCGTCCCGGCTGACCGGCATCGGCCACCTGCGCGGGCACGAGACCGACCGGCTGCAGGCCCTCGACGAGGTGCTCACCGCGGTGGGGGCGACGGTGGAGCAGTTGCCCGACGGGCTCGTGGTCACCCCCGGCCCGCGGCGGCCGGCCCGCCTGGACTCCTACGCCGACCACCGCATGGTGCACGCCGCGGCCGTCCTCGGACTGGCCATCGACGGGGTCGAGGCGGCCGACCCGGGAGCGGTGACCAAGACCCTGCCCGACTTCGTCGAGCGGTGGCACGCGATGCTCGGGGCCGAGCGCTGAGCCGCCGGCACGACCGCCGGTCCGACGAGGACGACATCCGGGTCCGGCCCAGCCGCCGCGGCTCGCGGCCGCGGACCCGCACCCGGCCCACCCACGACGACGCCGTCCCGGGGCTCGTGGTCGCGGTCGACCGGGGCCGGATGACGGTGCGCGTCGACGGCCCGGACGGCGCACCGGTGGAGGTCACCGCCATGCGCGCCCGGGAGCTCGGCCGGCACGGGGTGGTCGTCGGCGACCAGGTGCGGCTGGTGGGCGACACCAGCGGGCGGACCGACACCCTGGCCCGCATCGTCGTCATCGAGGAGCGCACGACGTCCCTGCGGCGCACCGCCGACGACACCGACCCCACCGAGCGGGTCGTGGTGGCCAACGCCGACCAGCTGGTGATCGTCACCGCCGTCGCCGACCCGGACCCGGCGCTGGGCTTCCTGGACCGCTGCCTGGTGGCCGCCTACGCGGGCGGGCTCGAGCCGCTGCTGTGCCTGACCAAGACCGACCTGGCCAGCCCGCAGCCGCTGCTGGACCGCTACGCGGGTCTGGACGTCGACGCCGTCCCGATGTCGCGCGAGACGCCGCTGGACGAGCTGCTGGGCCGCCTCGACGGGCGGATGAGCGTGCTGGTGGGCCAGTCCGGTGTCGGCAAGTCGACACTGGTCAACCGGCTGGTGCCCGACGCGTTCCGGGCCACCGGCGAGGTGACCAAGGTGGGCAAGGGGCGACACACGTCCTCCTCGGCCGTGCTGCTGGACCTGCCCGGTGGGGGCACGGTCATCGACACCCCCGGCATCCGCTCCTTCGGGCTCGCGCACGTCACCGCGGAGGACGTCGTGGCCGCGTTCGACGACGTCGCCGAGGCCGCCGTCGACTGCCCGCCCGGCTGCGGGCACACCGCCGCGGACCCCGACTGCGTCCTGGACGCCTGGGCCGACGCCGGTCCCCCGGCCCGTCGCGAGCGGCTGGAGAGCCTGCGCCGGCTTCTGGACGCCGTCGGCCAGCTTGGCCCCGGCTACTAGGAGGACCCCGTCCTCCCCACGCCTCGCAGGCTCGGCGCGGGCCCCTGGACGGGGCCAGGAACCGAGGGAGACCCCGTCCTCCCCACGCCTCGCAGGCTCGGCGCGGGCCCCTGGACGGGACCAGGAACCGAGGGAGACCCCGTCCTCAGCCGAACAGGGCGTCGGGCATCGGCTCGTCGACGGCCTCGATGCGCAGGACGTGCCCGGTGCCGACCCACGTGCCGTCCAGCGCCTCGGTCCACACGCAGACGCCGGTCTGCGCGTCCAGCCGCACCAGGTACTCCGTGGGGTACTCCGCGTCGGCGAAGGCGTCCTCGCCCCACTCGGAGCGGTCGACGAGCCGGGAGCGCAGCAGCGGGCAGCAGCCGCAGCGGGGCTCGTACAGCGGCGTCGGGCGGACGACGGCCTCCCACGCCGGACGCCCGCCGTGCTCGACCTCGGCGACACCGGCCACGTCCAGCCCCGGCCCGGTGCGCTCACCGGTCCCGGGGTCGCGGCCGTCGGCGAGCTCCACCGGGTCGAGCACCGCCACCCACGAGTAGGACTGGTACATCGGCGCGTCGTAGGACAGGCCCTCCGGCCGCTCGGCGACCAGCCCGTCGGGACGCCGGACGGGCGGCGGGCCGTCGGCCGGCCACGGGGCGACCGTCTCCCGCCCACCGTCCGGGCCCAGCTGCACGACGTGCCTGCCCGGCTCGCGCACGACCTGGAGCAGGTGCCCGTCGAGGCTCTCCACCCGGACGACGTCCGGCCGGCGCAGCCAGGCCCGCACCGGCGGCAGGGCGTGCTCGCCGCGCCAGCGGACGCTGAACCGCAGCGTCGCCCAGCGCCACGGCGAGGAGCGGGCGAGGGCGCGGAAGTCGTCGGCGTCGGGCACGGGTGGAGTGTCGACGCTCCGGCCCCGGGTCCACCACCGAGTTCGTGTCCCCGCCGTGAGCGGGAGGACGCGGTCTCCCTCAGACGTCGACCCAGCCGCCGCTGCGCCAGTAGAGGCCCGCCTCGCGGGTGAGCAGGCCCTCGTCGACCAGGTAGCGGCGCAGCGCGGCGGTGTCGGGGTGCCAGACCGCCAGCAGTGCGTTGACCTCCCGCTCGGGGTAGCGGACGCCGACGTCGAACACCCGGACCAGGTGCTCGAGCACCACCCGCCGCTTGCTGTGCTGGGCCGGGATGGAGACCAGCCGCCCGTCGCGCACGAACGCCGAGAGCACGGCGTCCTCGGCCGGGTCGTCCGACAGCGGCTCCGGTGGCGGGGCGGACTCCGCGGCGGCCCGGGCAGCCGCGCCGAAGCGTTCGGTCAGCAGCTCCAGGTCGTGCCGGTCGCGGCGCACCAGCCCGGCGCGGGCCAGCCGGCGGGCGGCGAGCGCAACGTCCTTGAGAGAGAGCCCGGTGGCCTGGGCGACCTCCTCGATGGTCCGGGCACCGAGGGCGAGCGCGGCGACCACCTTGAGGCGGGCCGGGTCCGCGAGCAGCCCGGCGATCGTCGCGGCGTCCACGTCCCCGACGGTATCCGCGCATTCCCGGGACGGGGCGAGGGTAGCCCGGGGGCATGGTGAGCCCCATCGACATCCAGAAGGCCCTGAAGGGCATGGACTACCCGGCGACGAAGGACCAGATCCTCGACCACGCCAAGGGCAGCGACAAGGAGGTGCTCGAGGCACTGCAGGGCATCGAGGACCGCGAGTACGAGGGGCCCAGCGGGGTCAGCTCCGCGGTGTTCGACTGAGCGCCCGCTAGGTTCGGTGCCCATGACACCGGGCCGGGACTACACGGGTGACATGCACCTGGCGCACGTGCTCGCCGACCAGGCCGACTCGATCAGCCTCGACCGCTTCCGTGCGCTGGACCTCCAGGTCGACACCAAGCCGGACCTCACGCCGGTCACCGACGCCGACCGCGCCGTGGAGGAGCAGCTGCGGATCACCCTCGCCCGCGCGCGCACCCGCGACGCGGTGCTGGGTGAGGAGATGGGCGTGACCGGCCACGGGCCGCGGCGCTGGGTGCTCGACCCCATCGACGGGACGAAGAACTTCGTCCGCGGCGTGCCGGTGTGGGCCACGCTCATCGCCCTGTTCGACGGCGACGAGCCGGTGGTCGGGCTGGTCTCGGCACCGGCGCTCAACCGTCGCTGGTGGGCGGCGAAGGGCGTCGGGGCCTGGACCGGCCGGCGGCTGGAGTCGGCGACCCGCTGCACCGTCTCGCAGGTGGGCTCGCTCGGTGACGCCAGCCTGTCGTACTCGAGCCTGTCGGGCTGGGAGGAACGCGGCCTGCTCGGCGGCTTCCTCGACCTCACCCGGTCGGTGTGGCGCACCCGCGCCTACGGCGACTTCTGGAGCTACGTGCTGCTGGCGGAGGGCGCGGTCGACGTCGCCTGCGAGCCCGAGGTGTCGCTGTGGGACCTCGCGGCGCTCGACGTCATCGTGCGGGAGGCCGGCGGCCGCTTCACCGACCTGACCGGCGCGCCCGGTCCGGCCGGCGGCAGTGCGCTGGCGACCAACGGCGCGCTGCACGACGCCGCCCTCGGCCTGCTGCGGCCGGCCTGAGCCGTCTCCCGGCCGGCGCCTGCGCGGCCCGGCCGGGAGACGGCGGGGGTGCTGCTAGTGGCCGGTGCCCCACCCGCGGTCGGTGCCCGTCCCGCGGCCGCCCTGGAACCTGCGACGCGCCTCGTCGATCTTGGCGCGGGTCTTGGGGTCCTTCGCCATCTGCTGGGCCCGCTCGGTCACCTGCCGGATGGCCTCCTTGCCCTTGGGGCTGTTGGCCAGCTGGGTGAGCTTCGTGAACATCGACGCCATCGAGCACGCCTCTCTGTGATCGGCCGGGACCGTCTCCCGGCCCCGCTGACCGTCCCAACGGGCCGGCCGGCCTGGCCGTTCCGGCTCACTCCCCGCGCCAGCGGCGGGCCGCCGCGTGCAGCTCCGGGCTCGGCCGCGGCTCCACCAGCCGGCCGGGCTCCCGCCGCGGGGCGGTCTCGAGCCCGCTCCCGCGCGCCGCGAGGAGGGCGGCACCGACGGCGGACGCGCTGCGGATCGGCAGGTACCGCACCGGCACCCCGAGGACGTCGGCGACCAGCTGGGAGACCACCGGGGACCGCCCGCCGCCCCCGGTGAGCACGACCGGCCCCTCGCCTCCGAGCAGCTCCGCTGCCGCGCCCACCGCGAACACCACGCCCTCGACCGCGGCCCGGGCGAGGTCGGCGCGGGTGGTGCCGGCCGACAGGCCCGTCCAGCTCCCCCGGTCCGCCGGACCCGCCACGGCACCGCGCTCGCCGGTGAGGAACGGCCGGAAGACCACTCCCCCGGCGCCGGCCGGTGCGCCCGCGGCGGCGTCGAGGAGCTCGGCGGTGTCGATCCCCAGGACCTGGCACACCCACGACCAGGCCAGCCCGCCGTTCTGCAGCGCGGCCATGGCGTACCAGCCGTCGTCGACGTCGGCGTAGCAGTGCACCGGCGGGTCGTCGGCCGGCGCGGGCGTGCGTCCCGGCGCGAGCACCTGGGCGCCGGTGCCCAGGTTGACCTGGCGGGCGGCGCCGGTGCCCGCGGCCAGCAGCGCCAGCGGGGTGTCCGCGCCGCCCACCACCACCGGCACCTCCCTGACCGGGAGGGCGGCGGTGCCCACCACCTCCGCGGAGGGGCGCACCGCCGGCAGCTGGGCGGGGTCGATCCCGGCGGCGGCGGTCGCGGCGGCCGACCAGCCGTCGGCGACGACGTCCCACAGCAGCGTGCCCGAGGCGTCGCTGCGGTCGGTGACCCGCGGGTCGGCGTCGGGCACGAGCGTGGCGCGCACGGCGTCCTTGGGCAGCAGCACCGCGGCCGCCCGCGCCACGAGCTGCGGCCGGTGCGCCGCGAGCCAGGCGAGGACCGGGCCGGTCATGCCGGGCACCAGCGGGTTGGCCAGCGCGGCGCGCGCGTCGTCGGGCAGCGCGCGCCAGCGGGCCACCTCGCCGGCGGCGCGGGCGTCGGGCCAGAGCACGGCGGGGGCCAGCGGGGCGCCGGCCGCGTCCACCAGGACGGCGCCGTGCATCTGCCCGGACAGGCCCAGCCCCACCACCCGCCGGCCGGCCAGCGCCGGGGCGACCTGCGCGAGCGCGTCGTCGAGGGCCCGCCGCCAGCGCGCCGGGTCGGTCTCCGCCCACCCGCCACGCGGGCGGTCCAGGTCGTAGCCGGACTCGCCCTCAGCGACCACGGCGCCGGACTCGTCGAGCGCGACCAGCTTGAGCCCGCTCGTGCCGACGTCGGCACCGAGCAGGACGGCGCTCACCGCGGCCGGTGCACCGTGCCGCCGCTGCGGCCGTTGCGGTCGGCGAGCAGCCCCGCGAGCGTGCTGAGCGCGATCTCCGGCGGCGTCCGGGAGCCGATGTCCAGGCCGATCGGCCGGTGCACGCGCGCCACCTCCTCCGGCGGCACGCCGAGCGCGGCCAGAGCGGCGACGTGCGGGCCCTCGTGCCGTGGGTTGCCCATCACCCCGACCCAGCGCACCGGTCGGGCCAGCGCGTCGCGCAGCACCTCGCCCAGCTCGGGCCGGTGGTGGTCGGTGACGACGACGTCGGCGTCGGCCAGGTCGCCGTCCAGCGCGGCGAAGCCGGGGACGTCGGCGCCACGTGCCGGGTCCGGGTCGAGCAGCACCGTGCGGAAGCCGAGCTCGGGTGCCCACCGCTGGAGCACCTCGGCCACCGGCGAGGCGAAGACGGCGACCAGGACCCGCCCGGTCTGCTCCCCGGCCGGGGCGCCGTGGGCCACCCCGCAGGTCGGGTCGACGCTCACCGCGCACTCCGCTCCGGGCTGTCGCCGTAGGCGTAGGAGGCGTCGGCGTACCGGCTGCCCTCGGCCACCCCGGGCGGGGCGATCGCCGACAGCCGCGCCAGCTCGTCGTCCGACAGCTCGACGGCCGCCGCGCCGACGTTCTCCTCCAGGTAGGACCGCCGCTTCGTGCCGGGGATCGGGACGACGTCGTCCCCCTGCGCCAGCACCCACGCCAGCGCCAGCTGGCCGGGGGTGCAGCCCTTCTCCTCCGCCATCGCCCGGACGGCGTCGACCAGCCGCAGGTTGGCTGCGAAGGCGTCCCCGGTGAAGCGCGGGTGGCCGCGCCGGAAGTCGTCCTCCGCGAAGTCCTCCGGGCTGGTGACCGCCCCGGTGAGGAAGCCGCGGCCCAGCGGGCTGAACGGCACGATCCCGATCCCGTGCTCGCGGGCCACACCCAGCACCTCGCCCTCCAGGTCGCGCGTCCACAGCGACCACTCGCTCTGCAGCGCCGCGATCGGGTGGACGGCGACGGCACGGCGGATCGACGCGGCGCTGGCCTCGGACAGGCCGAGGTGGCGGACCTTGCCCTGCTGCACCAGCTCGGCCATCGCCCCGACGGTGTCCTCGATCGGCACCCGCGGGTCGACCCGGTGCTGGTAGTAGAGGTCGATCACGTCGACGCGCAGCCGGCGCAGGCTCGCCTCGGCGCAGGCCCGCACGTTCTCCGGGCGGCCGTCGATCGCCATACCGCCGTCCCGGCGGGACAGCGAGAACTTGGTGGCCAGCTGCACCTCGTCGCGCCGCGCGGCGATCGCCTCGCCGACGAGCTCCTCGTTGTGGCCGTCGCCGTACACGTCGGAGGTGTCCAGGAAGGTGACGCCGAGGTCGAGCGCCCGGTGGAGGGTGGCGATCGACTCGTCGCGGTCGGCGGCGCCGTAGCTCTGGCTCATCCCCATGCAGCCCAGGCCGAGGGTGGAGACGACCAGGCCGTCGCGGCCGAGCGGGCGGGTGCCGAGAGGTGGGTTGGGGGTCACCCCGGCATCCTCGCGCCGCCGCTCCCCGGGCCGCCACCGCCCGGCTGCTGCAGGACCACCGGCAGCCGCTCCAGGCCGTGGACGATGACGCTGCGCCGGTGACGCAGCTCCTCCGGCGGCACGGCCAGGCGCAGGCCGGGGAACCGGTCGAGCAGCGACCGCAGGGCCACCTCGCCCTCCAGCCGGGCCAGCGGCGCCCCCAGGCAGTGGTGCAGGCCGTGACCGAAGGCCAGGTGCCCACCCGTGTCCCGGTCGGGGTCGAGCAGCTCCGGCCGGTCGAAGCGGTCCGGGTCGCGGTTGGCCGCGCCCACCGAGAGCGTCACCACCGATCCCGCGGGGATGGTGGTGCCCGAGTACTCGACGTCCTCGGCGGCGAAGCGGAACGGGGCGTTGTGCACGGGGCCGTCCCAGCGCAGGAACTCCTCGACGGCCGCCGGGATGCGGTCCGGGTCGGTGAGCAGGTGCTCGCGCAGCGCGCCATCGGTGGCCACGCCCAGCACCGCGTTGCCGACGAGGTTGGCCGTGGTCTCGTGACCGGCGATGAGCAGCAGCACGCCCATCGCGACGACCTCCTCGGTGCTGAGCTGGTCACCGGCCTCGGAGACCTCGACCAGGGCGGAGACCAGGGCGCCGTCCGGGGAGCGCCGCTTGGTCTCGACGAGGTCGTACAGGTAGCGGGCCAGCCCCGCGGTGGCCTGCTGCTCGTCGACGTCGTCGTGGTCGTCGACCAGCGCGCGCGACCACGTGCCGAAGGCGTCGCGGTCGGTGTCGGGCACCCCGAGCAGCTCGCAGATCACGGCCATGGGCAGCGGCACCGCGTAGGTGGCCAGCAGGTCGACCGGCTCCCCGGTGGGCAGCGCGTCGAGCAGGCCGGCGGCCAGGGCCTCGATGCGGGGTCGCAGCTCGGCGGTGCGCCGCGGGGTGAAGGCCCGCGCGACCAGCCGGCGCAGCCGCGTGTGGTCCGGCGGGTCGAGCAGGATCATCATCGAGCCGAACGGGCCCGGCAGGCGCGGCGCCCGCGCGCGGACCTCCGGTGGCAGCGTCGCCCGGTGGTCCTTGACCAGCCGGGGGTCGGTGAAGGCGGCGCGCACGTCGTCGTAGCGGGTGATCAGCCACGTGCTGCCGCCCCGGGGCAGCGCCACCTCGCACACCGGGGCTCCGTCGCGCAGCCGCTCGTAGGCGGGGTACGGGTCCCGCCAGAACGACCCCTGGAACAGCGGGCCGTCGACCGCCGCCACCTCGGGCTCCCGGCTCATCCCCCCAGCGTCGGGCCCGCCGGCCGGGGCGGCAAGGCGGGGCCGGGGACCTCGAGCTCAGCCCCGCGACAGGCCGTCGATGCGCGCGACCTCCTCGTCGGTCAGGGCGAAGCCCCCGACGGCGAGGTTGGCGCGGATCCGCTCCGGGCTGGCCGACCGGGGGATGACGACGACGCCGTGCTGCACGTGCCAGCGCAGCACCACCTGCGCCGGGGTGACGCCGTGGACCTCGGCGACCTCCCGCAGCACGGGGTCGGTGAGGTCGCTGTTCAGGAACGGGCTGTAGCCCTCGAGGACGATCCCGCGCTCCCGGTGCCCTGCCTCGACCGCGGCGTCGTAGCGCGCCGGCGCCCAGCTGACCTGGTTCACCTGCGGCACCACCCCGGTCGCCCGTGCCAGCCGGTCGACCTGCTCCAGCGAGTGGTTGCTCACCCCGACGGCCCGGGCACGGCCGGCCTCCCGGGCGGCGACGAAGCGTTCCCACAGGGCCTCACCGGCGTCGCGGGGCGGCCAGTGGACCAGCCACAGGTCCACCGCGTCGAGCCCCAGCGCGTCCAGCGACGCGGCCAGGGTCCGGTCGGCGCGGTCGGCGTCCCGGGGGTGCAGCTTGGTGGTCACGAAGACCTCGTCGCGGTCGATGCCGGAGTCGCGCAGCGCCCGCCCGACGTCGGCCTCGTTGCGGTACATGGTCGCGGTGTCCAGGTGCCGGTAGCCGGCGTCCAGGGCGGTGCGGACGGCGTCGTAGCAGGTGGACCCGGTCAGCTGCCAGGTGCCGAAGCCGAGCAGGGGCATGCTGCCGCCGCCGGGGAGCGGCACCGTCGGGACGGTCTCGGTCATGCCGACCCGGTGCCCGGCCCGCCGCCGGACGACACCCCCGCACGGGCGCCGGCCGTCTGGTGGGATGGCGGGGTCCACCCCGCCCGTCTGGAGGCCCCGTGCAGTACGCCGAGTCCGTGATCGACCTGGTCGGCAACACCCCGCTGGTGCGGCTCACCTCCGTCACCCGCGACCTGGGCCCCGACGCGCCGCTCGTGCTCGCCAAGGTCGAGTACCTCAACCCCGGCGGCTCGGTGAAGGACCGCATCGCCGTGCGCATGGTCGACGCCGCCGAGGCCAGCGGCGCGCTGCGACCGGGCGGCACCATCGTGGAGCCGACCAGCGGCAACACCGGCATCGGCCTGGCGCTGGTGGCCCAGCAGCGCGGGTACCGCTGCATCTTCGTCTGCCCCGACAAGGTGGGCCAGGAGAAGATCAACGTGCTCAAGGCCTACGGCGCGGAGGTCGTCGTCTGCCCCACCGCCGTCGACCCCGCCGACCCGCGCTCCTACTACTCGGTGTCCGACCGGCTCACCCGCGAGACGCCCGGCGGGTGGAAGCCCGACCAGTACTCCAACCCGGCCAACCCGCGGTCCCACTACGAGACCACCGGGCCGGAGATCTGGGCGCAGACCGAGGGCCGGGTCACCCACTTCGTCACCGGCATGGGCACCGGCGGCACGATCAGCGGCACCGGGCGCTACCTCAAGGAGGCCTCCGGCGGGCGGGTGCGCGTCATCGGCGCCGACCCGGAGGGGTCGGTCTACTCCGGCGGCACCGGCCGGCCGTACCTGGTCGAGGGCGTCGGCGAGGACTTCTGGCCCTCCACCTACGACCGCACCATCGCCGACGAGGTGATCGCCGTCAGCGACGGCGACTCCTTCGCGATGACCCGGCGGCTGGCCCGCGAGGAGGGGCTGCTGGTCGGCGGCTCCTGCGGGATGGCCGTGGTCGCCGCGCTGCGCGCCGCCGAGGGGCTGACCCGGGATGACGTCCTCGTCGTCCTGCTGCCCGACGGCGGCCGGGGCTACCTCGGCAAGATCTTCAGCGACGAGTGGATGGCCGACTACGGCTTCCTCGACGCCACCGGCGGGGAGACCGTCGGCGAGCTGCTGCGCAGCAAGTCCGGCGAGACGCCGACGCTGGTGCACACCCACCCCAACGAGACCGTCCGCGAGGCGATCGACATCCTGCGCGAGTACGGCGTCAGCCAGCTGCCGGTGGTGCGCGCCGAGCCGCCGGTGACCGCCGGCGAGGTGGTCGGCTCGGTCGACGAGAAGACGCTGCTCGACGCGCTGTTCGAGGGCCGCGCCCGGCTCGGCGACCGGGTGGAGCGGCACATGTCGGCGCCGCTGCCCATCATCGGCTCGGGCGAGGCGGTCAACGCGGCGGTGGCGGCGCTGGGCGCCGCGGACGCGCTGCTGGTGCACGTCGACGGCAAGCCGGCCGGCGTGGTCACCCGGCAGGACGTGCTGGGGCACCTGGCCGGGCTCACGCCTACGGTCGGCGCATGACCGGTTTCAACACCCGCGCGATCCACGCCGGGCAGGAGCCCGACCCGGCCACCGGGGCGGTCATCGTCCCCGTGCACCTCACGACGACCTACAAGCAGGACGGCGTCGGCGGCCTGCGCGGCGGATACGAGTACAGCCGCAGCGGCAACCCGACCCGGACGGCGCTGCAGGAGGCGCTGGCCGCGCTGGAGCAGGGCACCGCGGGCCTGGCCTTCGCCTCGGGCCTCGCCGCCGAGGACACCCTGCTGCGCACCGTCTGCGAACCCGGCAGCCACGTCGTCCTCGGCGGGGACGCCTACGGCGGCACGTACCGGCTGATCTCGAAGGTGGCCGCGCGGTGGGGCGTGGAGCACACCCCGGCCGACCTCAACGACGTCGACGCGCTGCGGGCGGCGATCCGGCCGACCACGCGGGTCGTGTGGTGCGAGACCCCGACCAACCCGCTGCTCAACATCGCCGACATCGCCCTGGTGGCCGAGGTCGCGCACGAGGCGGGCGCGCTGCTCGTCGTCGACAACACCTTCGCCTCGCCCTACCTGCAGCAGCCGCTGACCCTCGGGGCGGACGTCGTCGTGCACTCGACCACCAAGTACCTGGGCGGGCACTCCGACGTCGTCGGCGGCGCCCTCGTCGTCGGCGAGGACGCCGACCTCGCCGAGCGGCTGGCCTTCCACCACAACGCGATGGGCGCCGTGGCCGGCCCGTTCGACTCGTGGCTGGTGCTGCGCGGCCTCAAGACCCTCGGCGTGCGCATGGACCGCCACCAGGCCAACGCCGCCCGCATCGCGGAGTTCCTGCTGGACTCCGACGCGGTCACCTCGGTGCTCTACCCGGGCCTGCCCGACCACCCCGGGCACGACATCGCCGTGAAGCAGATGTCCGGCTCGGGCGGGATGCTGTCGTTCCGGCTGGCCGGTGGCGAGGAGGCGGCGCTGCGGGTCTGCGAGCGGGCGCGGGTGTTCACCCTCGCGGAGTCCCTGGGCGGCGTGGAGTCGCTCATCGAGCACCCCGGCCGGATGACCCACGCCAGTGCCGCCGGGTCGCCGCTGGAGGTGCCGGCGGACCTGGTCCGGCTGTCGGTGGGCATCGAGGACGTCGAGGACCTGCTGGCCGACCTGGAACAGGCCCTCGCCTGAGCGTGACCCCGTCGCCGCGGCCGGGGAGGATGCCCCCGTGACCACGACCGACCGCACGCCCGACCTCGCCGCGATCGAGCAGCAGCGCGCCCGCATCCGCGACGCCCACCTCAAGCCGGCCGGAGAGCGCCCCGCCTCGACCGCGCGGGGGCTGCACCACACCGCGCTCATCAGCAGCGACGTCGAGCGGACCGTCCGCTTCTACCAGGACGTCCTCGGCTTCCCGCTCACCGAGCTGATCGAGAACCGCGACTACCCGGGGTCGTCGCACTTCTTCTTCGACATCGGCAACGGCAACCTCGTCGCGTTCTTCGACTTCCCGGGCCTCGACGTGGGCCCCTACGCCGAGGTCCTCGGCGGCCTGCACCACATGGCGATCAGCGTCGAGCCGCAGCGGTGGGAGGAGCTGGTGCGGCGGCTGGAGGAGGCGGGCGTGCCGCACGAGGTGCACAGCGGCGTCTCGGTCTACTTCCGCGACCCCGACGGCGCCCGCATCGAGCTCATCGCCGACCCGCTGGGCGAGATGTACGGACACCACGTCCTGTAGCCGGCCGCCGCCCGGTCACCGGGCCGCGTCGACCAGGTCGGCGTACTCGGGGTGCCGCTCGATCCAGCCGCGGATGAACGAGCACCGGGGCACGGCCCGCAGCCCGCGCGACCGGACGTCGTCCAGCGCGCCGCGGGCCAGCGTGCTGCCCACACCGCTGCCCTCCTGGTCGGGGTCAACCTCGGTGTGGGTGAACACCACCCGGTCCCCGTCGCGCTGGTAGGCGGCCAGGCCGAGGACGCGCTCCCCGTCGCGGATCTCGTAGCGGTCGGCTCCCGGGACGTCCCGGACGGTCAGCTCCATGGTCGCGGCAACCCGCGCCGGCCCGGCGCTGTTCCGCCGGTCACCCGGACAGCGCCAGCGCGCGGGTCGGGCACTGCGCGACGGCCTCCCGGACGTCGGACTCCTCCCCCGTGCCGGGTTCGGGCCGCAGCACCCGGACGACGCCGTCGTCCCCCACCTCGAACACCGCGGGCGCCAGGGCCTCGCAGGTGCCCGAGCCCACGCAGCGCTCGAGGTCGGCCGTGACCCGCATCAGCCGACCGCCGACAGCCGCGCCGGCAGCCGCTTGATGCCGTTGACGAAGGAGGAGCGCAGCCGGTCGGGCTCGCCGGTGACCTCCAGGTCGGGCAGCTGGTCGAAGAGGGCACGGAAGGTGACGGCCAGCTCCCGCCGCGCCAGGTGCGCCCCCAGGCAGAAGTGCGGCCCCTTCGAGCCGAAGCCGACGTGCGGGTTGGGGTCGCGGGCCAGGTCGAACACCTCGGGGTCGCGGAACACCTCGGGGTCGCGGTTGGCCGAGGCGTAGAACAGCAGGAACTTGTCGCCGGCGGCGAACCGGTGGCCGTTGACCTCGCCGTCCCGCGTGGCGGTGCGGCGCATCCAGGTGACCGGGCTGGTCCAGCGCACCACCTCCTCGACGGCGGTGCGGTCCAGGCCGGGGTCGGCCCGCCAGCGCTCCCGCTGGGCGGGGTGCTCGTGCAGCGCGAGGACGCCCTGGGAGATGGCGTTGCGGGTGGTCTCGTTGCCGGCCACCAGCAGGAGGATGAAGAACGACGCGATCTCCTGGTGCGAGAGCTGCTCGCCGTCCACCTCGGTGGTGACCAGCGCGGTGGTGAGGTCCTGGCGGGGGTGCGCGAGCCGCTCGGCGGCCAGCCCCTCCATGAGCGCGGCCAGCTCCATACCCGCGACCAGGAAGGCGTGCAGCGGGTCGTCCTGGTCCTCGATGAGGTCGGGGTCGCCGCCGGACAGGATGATGTTCGACTGGGCCAGCACGCCGGCGCGGTGCTCCTCGGGGATGCCCATCATGTCGCAGATGACCCGCAGTGGGACCGGTGCCGCGATGTCGGCGACGACGTCGATGGCCCCGCCGTTCGCCGCCGCCGTCCGCCGGGCCCCGGCGAGGACGTCGTCGACCACGGCGCGCACCGAGTCGAGGACCTGCTCCAGCATCCGCGGGGTGAAGGTCTTCGACACGATCCGGCGGATCTTGGCGTGCCGGGGGTCGTCCATGCTGATCAGCGACCCGTAGAACTCGTTGAGGTCGGCCGGGATGTCCTGGATGGAGACCGCCCCCTGCCCGGAGCAGAACACCGCCGGCTGCGAGCTGATCGCCTCGACGTCGGCGTAGCGGGTGACCGCGGTGTAGCCGGGGCCCACCGGCAGCATCGGCATGACCGGCTCGGCGTAGAAGGCCCACGGCCGCTCGCGGCGGAGCGCGGCGAACGTGGCGTGGCGGACCGACGGCGGCCCCGCCCACCAGTCCCGGTCGGACAGGTCGACGGCGTCCAGGTCGACGGGAACGGCGGGGGTCTCGACGGACACGGGCGCTCTCCTCGCGGACGGTCAGCGGTGACCGGAACGCTAGAGAGACGCGGGGGTGACGCACAACACACCGGGCGCGCCGTCGAACGACAGAGGGCCCGGTCACCGTGGTGACCGGGCCCTCCGCGAGGAGTAGCGGGGACAGGATTCGAACCTGTGACCTCTGGGTTATGAGCCCAGCGAGCTACCGAGCTGCTCCACCCCGCGTCGCACCTCCACCATACACGCCGTTCCGACCGCGGCGCCGGGCCCCTCCGGCGCTCGCGAGCCTCACGCTCAAGAGTGGTTCCGACACTTACAGTCGCGGCCGTGACGGCGGAGGTGGCGACGAGCAGCTTCCTCGGCGACCCGCAGCCGGTGGAGGTGTTCCACGCCGGCCACTGGTTCCCCGGCGACCTGCTCGGCTGGCGGTTCGACGAGACCGGCACGTGCCGCATCCGCGTCCGCTGCGTCGTGGGCGGGCTGCGACACACCGCCTGGACCGACCTCGCGCACCTGCGCCTGCCGACCCCGGCCGCCGTAGCGGCACCCGCACCGGCCGTCCCGGCGCCACGGCCCGCTGCGGAGCCCGCGGTGGTGGCCGGTCCGGTGCGGCCGCCCGCGGACGGCGACACCGGTCGGCACCCGCTGCTGCCGGCCGCGGACCGCCGCCCGGCACCGCCCGCCGTCCCGCGGCCCCGTCGCACCGGGCTCGTCGACTGGCTGACCGCCGTCTGACTCCGCGGCCCGGCCGGCCCGCTCGAGCGGACCTGCACGGCTGCTCGAGGGGACACACAGACGACAGTGGCCCTCACAAGAACTGTGAGGGCCACTGTCTGGTGGTGGCGGGGAACGGCCGCACCCCTGCCCGCGACGGGGACGGCGGCGTCTACGGTCCCTCGGATGACGGCCTCCCACTCGCCGAAGGTGCGGTCACCTGCGCAACGGTCACTGCGGGGGGCAGCGGCCCTGGTGCTGGCGGGGCACGGGCTGATCCACCTGTTGGGTGTAGCGCTGCTGTGGCGGTGGGGACAGCCCGGTGAGCTCCGCTACGACGACGTCTCTCCGGCGCCCGGTCCACTGCCCGGGATGATCGTGGGAGGCCTCTGGCTGGCGGCTACGCTGCTGTTCCTGCTGACCGCGGTCCTGCTCGTTGGGGGGAGCCCCGCGTGGCGACCGGTCGGTCTGCTCGCCGCCCTGGTGTCGATCGCCGTGCTGCTGCCCTCGGCCTCGATCGCGCTGGCCGGACTGGTGGTCGACGCTGCCGTGCTGATCGCCGTCGCGGCCGCCGTCGCCGCGTCACACCACAGACCGAGGCGGCCGGACGCAGGAGGAAGGCGGTGACCGGCTCCTCGGCGCCCTGGGCTGCGCGCAGCGTGGGACGGGAGTGGGACCTTCTCAGCAGCAGCTCGGACGAGGTCGGGACCTTCGAGCCCTCGATGGTCGCCGGTCTGCCGGAGCCGGCACGCCGCTGGCTGACCCACGCGATCTCCCCCGGGACCCCGCTGTGGCAGTCGGTGGAGCTGGCCATGCGCGGACAGATCCGCCTCGGCGCGTGGCGGCCGTTCACCGCGCGCCAGGTGCTCGCCCCGCCCCGAGGCTTCATCTGGGCGGCGACCGCTCGACTCCTCGGGATCCCGGTGACCGGGTTCGACCGGCTCAGCTCCGGATCAGGCCAGATGCGCTGGCGGCTGGGCGGGCTCATCCCTGTGATGTCCGCCACCGGTGCTGACGTCACCCGCAGCGCCGCCGGCCGCCTGGCCGGTGAGATGGTCCTGGTACCGACCGCCTTCCCCGCCGCGACCTGGACGCCCGGCTCCGACGGCGACCACGTCGTCGTCACCTGGCGCATCGACGGCCAGGACGAGAGCGCCGAACTCCACATCGGTCCGGACGGCCGGCTGCTCGGCGTGCTCATGCAGCGCTGGGGCAATCCCAACGGGGCACCGTTCGGGCGTTACCCGTTTGGTGTCGCCATCGAGGCCGAACAGACCTTCACCGGCGTCACCATCGGCTCGGTCCTCCGCGCGGGCTGGTGGTGGGGAACGGACCGGCACGCGGAAGGCGAGTTCTTCCGAGCCCAGATCACTGGGGCCACCTTTCGATGAGATGCACCCACCCGGCCTGGCCGGGCGACGCATCGATCAGCGGCCGAGGATGCGGCCACCTCGCAGCAGCCACAGTCCGTAGAGCGGATAGGTGACCGCAGGCGAGCAGGACGGCTGTGGCCGGCCCCTGACCGAGCACCGCACCGGCCGATCCCGCGTCCTGCAGGACGTCGAACAGCGCGTGCAGGGCCAGCGGTGCCCACACGGTGCCCGTGCGCAGCCGGACACAGGCGTGACCGATGCCGAGGAGCGAGGTGACGACGACCAGGGGCAGCACCTCGCCCAACGGCCGCCCCCACGCCCGGACCACCAGGTGCAGCAGACCGAAAGCCACGCCGGAGGCGATCGCGGCCCGCCAGGCGCGCCGGCCGACGAACGCACGCAGGACCACACCGCGCATCACGGGGCCGCGCACAGCGTCGCCGCTTGGCGTCACCGGCACCCCAACAGCCCAACCGCCGCCCGGATCGCCAGTCCGACCCCCTGAGACCGGGCACCGACCTCGTAGGCAGGGGTGGTCCAGCCGATCGGAAGAGTCCGGGAAACGGTCCGCAACGCAGCGAAGACCGGCGCGATTGCGCCGGTCTTCGCTGTCAGGGACCGGTTTCCGGACCCCTGGTGAGTAGCGGGGGCAGGATTCGAACCTGCGACCTCTGGGTTATGAGCCCAGCGAGCTACCGAGCTGCTCCACCCCGCGTCGGTAGGACCAGCGTACCCCCTCGGCCGGGGCGTGCGCACCCGGCCCCGGGGTGGGCTCCCCCACACGGGGACGGGGCAGACCGGCGGCCCACCTCGTCCCCGTGCGGGTGCTCAGCCGCCCGGCGAGGCCGCGGCGCCCTGGGCGGCCTGGTAGGCCTCCACGGCGGTCTGGAGGTCGGCCAGCGCCTGGCCCTGCGCGGCGAAGTCGCCGTTGCGCTGCGCGTTCTCCAGCGCCTGCAGGGCGGCGTTGATGGCGCCGACCGCCTGCTCCATCGCCGGGACGTCCGGCGTCCCACCCGCGTCGGGGGCCGGGTCGGCGGGCGTGGTCGGCTCCGCCGGGGTGGTCGGCTCCGCGGGCGTCGTGGGCTGCGTCGGCGTCCCGTCGCTGTCGGTGGCCGACTCCCCCGCCCCGGCGCCGAACACCTGGTCCAGCGCCTCGGCCAGCGTGTTGGCGTAGCCGACCCGGTCGCCGTAGTTGACCAGCACCTTCTGCAGCAGCGGGAAGGAGTTCTCCCCCGTGCCCTCCACGTACAGCGGCTCCACGTAGAGCAGGCCGTTGCCGCCGATCGGCAGGGTCAGCAGGTTGCCGAACACCGCCCGCGACTCCTGGCTGTTGAACAGCGTGAGGTCCGGGCGCACCTGGTTGTTGGTGATGAACGACTGCTGCACCTGCTGCGGACCGCGGAAGGGCGTGTTGCCCGGCAGCCGCAGCACCTGGATCTCCCCGTAGGTCTCCGGGTCGCTGGACGCGGAGATGAACGACGAGAGGTTCTCGCGGCGGAAGGCGTTGAGCGCGCTGGTCAACTGGAAGCTGGCCTGCTCGTCACCGGGCCGCTGCGCCAGGATGTAGTACGGCGGCTGGGCCTCCTGGGTGTCCTGCGTCGGGTCGGCCGGCACCTGCCAGCGGTCGTTCTGGTTGTAGAAGTCGACCGGGTCGCTGACGTGGTAGCGGGTCAGGATGTCCCGCTGCAGCTTGAACAGGTCCTCCGGGTAGCGGACGTGCCCGACCAGCTCGTCGGACATCTGGTCGCGGGTCTCGATCACGCCGGGGAAGGACTTCATGAACGTCTCGAGGACCGGGTCCTGCTCGTCCCACTCGTAGAGGGTCACCGTGCCGTCGTAGGCGTCCACGGTGGCCTTGACCGAGTTGCGGATGTAGTTGAACTGCTCGTTGGGCAGCGCCGTCGTCCCCGTGCCGGTCAGCGCGTCGGACGCGGCCTCACCGAGCTCCATCGACTCCGAGTACGGGTAGGAGTCCGACGTCGTGTAGCCGTCGAGGATCCAGGTGACCCGGCCGTCGATGACCGCCGGGTACGGGTCGCCGTCCACCTCGAGGAACGGCGCGGCCTTCTCCACGCGCTCCCGCGGGTCGCGCACGTAGAGCACCTTCGAGGCGTCGTTGACCGCGCTGGAGAGCAGGAAGTTGCGCTCCCGGTAGTAGATCGCGAAGGTCAGCTGGCGGAAGAAGCTGCCGATCGCGACGCCGCCCTCGCCGTCGTAGGTGTTGTTGATCTGCCCCTCGTCGGAGCCGTCCTCGGGCTGGTCGAACTCGCGCGGGGTGGACCCCGAGGGAGCGCCCACGACCGAGTAGTCGTCGATCAGCTCGCCGTAGTAGATCCGCGGCTGCTCGACGTCGATGGTGCCGACCGTGGGCAGGTCACGGGTGGTGAAGTTCGGCTCGCCGCCCTCCTGCCCCGCCACGACCTCGTTGGCCGGGGCGGCGACGAAGCCGTTGCCGTGGGTGTAGACGGTGTGCCGGTTGATCCAGGTGTCCTGGTTCTCCGACAGGCCCTCGCTGTCGAGCTCACGGACGGCCACGACGTAGTCGCGGGTCTCGCCGTCGATCGTGTACCGGTCGATGTCGAGCTTCTCGGGGAAGCCGTAGACGTTGCGGATCTGCTGGCGCGCGGTGAACGTGTCGGAGAGGACGTTGGGGTCCAGCAGCCGGGCGTTGGGGATCGTCTCGGTGTCGTTGCGCAGCTCGGCCAGCGCCGCCTGCGTGTCCACCTCGTCGCCGGTGCTCTCCTGCGCGTAGTCGATGTACTCGACGTCGGCGAGGTCGTAGGCCTGCCGGGTCGAGGCGATCGCCCGCTCGATGTAGTCCGACTCCCGCTGGTCGGCGCTGGGCCGGACCACGAACTGCTGCACGATCGCGGGGTAGGCCACGCCGATGACCAGGCTGGACAGCAGGAGCAGCACCAGCGCGGCGGCCGGCAGCCGGAAGTTGCGGACGACGACGTTGGCGAAGAAGGCGATCGCGCAGACCGCCGCGGCGAACACCAGGATCGTCTTGGCCGGCAGCAGGGCGTTGACGTCGGTGTAGCTGGCGCCAGCGAACAGCTCGCCCCGGTCGGAGTAGACCAGCCCGTAGCGGTCCAGCCAGTAGGCCAGGGCCTTGAGGGCGACGAACAGCCCGAGCAGGACCGACAGTTGGATCATCGCCGCCGAGGTCAGCTTCTGCCCCGGCGTCTGCAACCGCAGCCCGCCGAAGACGTAGTGGGTCAGCAGCGCCCCGATCAGCGACAGCAGCACGATCGCGAAGCCGAAGCCCAGCAGCAGCCGGTAGAAGGGGTAGTCGAAGACGAAGAAGGAGATGTCGAGGCCGAACTGCGGGTCGGTCTGGCCGAAGTCGGTGGAGTTCCGGAAGGTCAGCCACGTCTCCCAGTTGCTCTGGGCGGTGAACCCGGCGAACAGGCCCAGGACGACGGCGACGGCGCTGAGCACCAGGGTGCGGCGCGGCTCCAGCGACTGGCGGTAGCGCTCGAGGTTCTGCTGCTCCAGCGACATCGGCCGGAACGTGGGCCGGAAGCGGTAGGCCAGGTAGATGGACAGCGCGGTGAGGCCACCGGTGGCGACGCCGGCGATGGCGAACAGCAGGGCACGCGTCTGCAGCTCGGTCCAGAAGACCTCGGTGTAACCGGTCTCGTCGAACCAGAGGTAGTCGACGTAGACGTTGGTGAGTGTCCCGATGGCCGTGAACAGCACCAGCAGCACGGCGATGGCCCCGATGACCACCTTCGCGCGCCGCGAGAGTGTCGGCACGGACACGGGGGGCCGCATGGCCACGAGCGGTCTCCTTCAGTTGCGGTCGTGGCGGGCAGCCACGGGGTTGCCGGCCGCGGGTGGCCGGGCCGGCCGACCCGGTCGCCGGCGCGGTCCGTCAACCCAGACCAACGCGCGGGACCGCGCCGGGTTCCCCGACCACACGCTCCGGGCGACAGCTTCCCCCACGCGGCCCACGGCGTGGGGCGCGGGCGTCCTCAGCAGGATTCGGGGGTGCGGTCGGCACGGAAGTCGGCGAGGGCCTCGAGGGCGTCGTCGAGCGTGGCGACGCGGGCCGTCGTGAGCCCCTGCTGCGGCGCGGCCAGCGCGTCGGCGCAGTTGCCCGCCGGCACCAGGAACAGCTCCGCGCCGATGTCGGCGGCGGCGACCATCTTCAGCTGGATCCCACCGATCGGGCCCACGTCGCCGTCGGCGTCGATGGTCCCGGTGCCGGCCACCAGGGCGCCCCCGGTGAGGTCGGTGTCCCCGACCAGGTCGAGGATGCCGAGGCTGAGCATCAGCCCGGCCGACGGCCCGCCGACGTCGGCCACGCGGATGTCGACGTCGAACGGCGCGGAGGGCTGCTCGCGGACGAGCACCCCGAGCCGCGAGCCCCCGCCGTCCTCGGCGGTGCCGGTGGTCACCGTCGCCGTCCCCGGCTCGCCCAGGCGGGTGTAGCCGACGGTGACCGACGACCCGCCGGGGATCGAGCCCAGGACCTCGTCGAGCGCCGCCGTGTCCGGCGTCGGGCGGCCGTCGACGCTGTCGATCGCGTCGCCCTCCTCCAGCACCCCCTCGGACGGTGAGTCGCCCGACAGGCCCCGCACGACCACCTTGACCGGGTAGCCCAGCCGGCCCAGCGCCGCGGCCTCGGCGGCCTCCTCGGAGCTCAGGAACGCCTGCCGGTTGGCCTCGCGGGTCTCCTCCTCGCTGCGCCCCGACGGGTAGACCGTCTCCTCGGGGACGACGCTGACCTCGTCGTCGAACCAGCCCCGCACCGCCTCCACGAGACTCAGGCCGGCACGGCTGACCCCCACGGTGGTCAGCGTCAGCTGCCCCTCGACGTCGTTGCGCTCCCGCCCCTGGACGGCGATCACCGGCTCGCCGTCGATCTCCCCCAGGGTGTCGAACGTCGGACCGGGCACCTGCGCGACGTAGGGCACCGGCACCGCGGCGCCGAGCAGACCGAAGACCACCAGCAGCACGACACCGACGCTGAGGACGGCGATCCGACGGGTCACGACCGGCGAGCCTATGTCGCGCGCCTGGACGCGGCCGCGGCCTCCGCGGGTTCCCGGTTCCGCTCCGGGCGGACGGCGACCCGGCGTGAAGATCACGCGTCTACCGTGGGGGCATGAGCGATCTCCCGTTCGGCTTCGGCGTCCCCGACCGCGACCCCGAGCGTCGCGGCGAGCCCGGATCGGGGGCCGGCAACGATCCCTTCGGGTCCGGAGCGGCGAACGACCCGTTCGGGCTGGGTGCCCTCTTCGGCGGCGGTGGGGCGGGCGCGGGTACCCCGGAGGAGCTGCTCGCCAAGATGCCGCTGTTCGCCGAGCTGCAGAAGCTCATGAGCTGGTCGGGCGGCCCGGTCAACTGGGACCTCGCCCGGCAGGGCGCGATCAGCTCGCTGGCCGCGGGGTCGCAGCCGACGTCCGAGGCCGAGCGCACCGCCGTCGCCGAGGCGCTGCGGCTGGCCGACCTGTGGCTGGACCAGGTGACGGAGCTGCCCTCGGGCGTCGACCGGCCACTGGCGTGGTCGCGGGTCGAGTGGGTGGAGCAGACCCTGCCCGCGTGGAGCAGCCTCATCGACCCGCTCGCCGAGCGGGTCGTGTCCGCCATGACCGGCGCGCTGCCGCCCGAGGCCGCCGCCATGGCCGGGCCGCTGGGCGGGCTCATGGGCCGGATGGGCGGGGTGCTCTTCGGCGCCCAGGTCGGCCAGGCCCTCGGGCGGCTGTCCGGTGAGGTCCTCACCAGCACCGAGGTCGGGCTGCCCCTGGCACCGGCCGGCTCCGGGGTCCTGCTGCCGCAGAACGTCGCCGAGTTCGCCACCGGCCTCGACCGCCCCCTCGAGGAGGTGCGGCTGTTCCTCGCGCTGCGCGAGGCCGCCTCCCAGCGGCTGTTCGCCCACGTGCCGTGGCTGCGCCAGCAGCTGCACGACGCCGTGCACGCCTACGCGCGGGGCATCACCGTCGACCGCGAGGCCATCGAGCGCGGCGTCAGCGAGGCCATGGGCTCGATGGGCGGGATCGACCCGACCGATCCGGAGAGCATCCAGCAGCTCCTGGGCAGCGGCCTGCTGGAGCCGGAGGAGACCCCGGAGCAGCAGATGGCGCTGCGCCGGCTGGAGACCCTGCTGGCGCTGGTCGAGGGCTGGGTGGACGCCGTCGTCGCCGCGGCCGCCGGTGAGCGGCTGCCCGGTCACGGCGCGCTCGCCGAGACGATGCGCCGCCGCCGGGCCTCCGGCGGCCCGGCCGAGCAGACCTTCGCCACCCTCGTCGGCCTGCAGCTGCGCCCGCGCCGCCTGCGCGACGCGGCCACGGTCTGGGGCGCGATGGCGCAGCGCCACGGCAGCGCCGAGCGGGACCGGCTGTGGTCCCACCCCGACCTGCTGCCCACCTCCGACGACCTCGACGAGCCGCTGGACTTCGTGGCCCGGCAGGGAGTGGACGACGAGCTGCGCGCCCTCACCGCCGACGACGCCGAGGACCGCGGGGACGACCCCGGGGAGGGTCCGCAGCGCTGAGCGCGGGCCTCAGTCGACCGGGTCGTCGTCCCCGGTCGACGGGCTCTCGCCCCCGGCGTGCGCGACCTCGACGCCCTCGAGGAACCCGCGGGCCCGCTCGGCCCGGGGATAGCGCGCCACGAGGGCCCAGAAGCGGGCGTCGTGGCTCGGCTCGATCAGGTGCGCGAGCTCGTGGACGAGCACGTAGTCCACGACGTACTCCGGCATCGTGCGCAGCCGGCTGGACAGCCGGATCGTGCGGTCGGCCGGCGTGCACGACCCCCAGCGCCGCTGCTGGTTGTCGACCCAGCGGACGCTGGCCGGCTGCGGCACACCGTCGAAGTGGGCCTCCGACAGCGCCCGGGCCCGGGCGATCAGCTCGTCGTCCCCGCCCAGGGACCGCCGGCGGCGCTCCTCGCGGGTCTGCAGCTTGGCGACCATTTGCGCCACCCAGCGGCGCTCCTCCGCGGGGCTGAAGGCCGCCGGGATGAGGACCACGGTGCGGCCGGACTCCCGGTAGGCGGTCACCGTCCGGCGGCGGCGGGCGCTGCGCCGCACCTCCACGTCGTCCGGCAGGACCGTCGCCGCCCGGCCGCGGTCCGACCCGGCGCCGGGGACGGCGCGGGCAGCCCGGCGGTCCTCCCGCGGTGCGGCGGCGGGGACGGGGCTGTGCGGGGCGTCGGGGGTCGTTCCGGGCACGCAGGAACCGTAGTTGCCCCGACCTGCGGTCCGCGCCCGGACCCACCCCTGCTCACGCGTTTGTCGCACGGACGGTGGACACGACGGCGCCCGTCCCGGGGACGTCCCCCGTCCACACCCTCCGGCGCGCTGTTCCCGCAGGTCGGCAGGCACATCGCACCCCTGGTCGCCGACCTCCGCCCGGGTCCGTCCCCGGCCTGCGCACAGCGACACGCCGCCGCGTCCCCACGCCCTCCACAGGTCTGTCCACAGGCTGGAGGTCCACGGTGCCGGCGGACCTCCCCGTCGGCCGGGGACCCCGCCCGGCGCCGGGTAGCGTTCCGGCAACGGCGCCCGAGACGGGTGCCGAGAGGTCCGGACGACGAGGAGGCACCGTGGCGGAGAGCTACAACGGCTACTGCGTGAAGTGCAAGGAGAAGCGCGACTTCGACGGCGAGGTCAAGGTCAGCGAGTCCGGCCGCCGCATGGCGCAGGGCACCTGCCCCGTGTGCGGCACGAAGATGAACCGGATCCTCGGCAAGGCCTGAGACCCCCGGGCCCCGGACGGCGGCGTCCCGCACCGCGGGCGCCGCCGTCGTCGTCCCCGGCCTGTGGACGACGCCAGCGGGCCGGCCGCTCCCGCTGGCACCCTGCCCGCGTGAGTGAGACCGCCCACCCCCTGCTCCCCCCGACCGTCCCCCTGCTGCGGTCCACCACGCCCGCCGGCGACGCGGCGGTGCAGGTGGGCGGGGTCGACACGGCCGACGGGCTGCTCGTGGGCCCCGACACCGGCCTCACCGCACTGCTGCGCGGCCTCGACGGGCGCCGGGCCCAGCGCACCGTGGTGGCCGAGGCCGTGCGGGCCGGCCACGACCCGGCGGCGGTCGCCGCCCTGCTCGACGGGCTGCGGGCCACCGGGCTGCTGGTCGACCTCGACGCCGCGGACCTGCTGGCCGCCGACGCGGGGCCGGCCGCCGCGGCCCGGACGCGCGCGGAGCTGCCGTCGGCGACCGGGCCGGGCGCGGACAGGTTCCCGGCGGGCTCCGCGTGGCAGGCCCGTCGGGCCGCGGCGGTGGTGGTCGAGGGGGCCACCCGGGTGGGTGTCCCCCTCGCCGGTCTCCTGGCCGCCAGTGGTGTGGGTCGGGTCAGCGTCCGCGACGACGGCCTGGTCGCCGCCGGGGAGGCCGTCGTCGGCGGGGTCGGCGCGGCGGACGAGGGGCGCCCCCGGGCCCTCGCGGCGGCCGACGCCGTCCGCCGGACCAGCCCGCAGACCGACCTGCGGCCTCTGCCGGCCGGCACCTCCCCCGACCTCGCGGTCCTCACCGGCCCCTGGGCCGCCTCCGACCCGGCGGCCGCGGACCTCCAGGCCCGTGGCGTCCCGCACCTGGTGGCGACCGTCCGCGGCGAGACCGGCGTGGTCGGTCCCCTGGTGGTCCCCGGCGTGAGCAGCTGCCTGCGTTGCGCGGACCTGCACCGTCGGGACGCCGACCCGCGCTGGCCGGCCCTGGCCGCTCAGCTGACCAGTGGCGGCGGGGTGCCGGGCGGCGCCACGGTCACCTGCGTGATGACGGCGGTGGTCGCGGCCGTGCAGGCCCTCGCCTACCTCGACGGTCGCGCTGCACCGGTGGCGCTGGGGGCGACCCTGGAGCTGCGGGTGCCCGACCTCCTGCCGCGCACCCGCCGCTGGCCTCCCCACCCGGACTGCGGCTGCACGCGGGCGGCGGCTCCTCCGGGGTGACACCAGGTCGCCTCCGACAGCGCTGCACCTGCCCCTCGGGGGACAATGACGGCAGAGTGCGCCTGCGGCCCCACACCGGGGGCAGCCGCGACCGCGGCCGACGAGCGCCAGCGAGGAGGACACGTGACCGAGCGTGCGAGGTCACGCGGGCGCACGGCACCGCCGGTTCCGCGGCCGAGGAGCGCCAGCGACGAGCGCGGGCGCACGGCACCGTCGCGCCGGCGGCCGGCGGCCGGCGAGGGGGCGACCGCGTGAGCGAGACCGAGGGCAGCATGCCCAGGGGCTCGGTGGCGCGGACGGCACGGCTGGCGTCACTGCCGCTGGGCGCCGCCGGCCGGGCCACGCTCGGCATCGGCAAGCGACTGTCGGGCCGGCCCGCCGACGCGGTCGCCGCCGAGCTGCAGCAGCGCACCGCCGAGCAGCTGTTCGCCGTCCTGGGTCAGCTCAAGGGCGGGGCGATGAAGCTCGGCCAGACCCTCTCGGTGTTCGAGGCCGCGGTCCCGGAGGAGGTGGCCGCGCCGTACCGCGAGGCGCTGGTGAAGCTGCAGGAGGAGGCGCCGCCGATGGCGGCCCGCACCGTCCACGCGGTGCTCGCCCAGCAGCTCGGGGGCAGGTGGCGGGAGCGCTTCCGCCACTTCGACGACGCGCCCGCGGCCGCCGCCAGCATCGGGCAGGTGCACCGGGCGACCTGGCGGGACGGCCGCGACGTCGCGGTCAAGATCCAGTACCCCGGGGCGGCCACCGCCCTGATGGCCGACCTCAACCAGCTGTCCCGCTTCGCCCGGCTGTTCGCCGCCCTGTTCCCCGGGATGGACGTGAAGCCGCTGATCGCCGAGCTCAAGGCGCGGGTCGTGGAGGAGCTGGACTACGGGCTGGAGGCGGACGCGCAGCGGGCCTTCGCCGCCGCCTACGTCGACGACCCGGAGATCGTCGTCCCCCGGGTGGTGGCCAGCGCCCCGAAGGTGATCGTGTCGGAGTGGCTCGAGGGCACGCCGCTGTCGCGGGTCATCGCCTCCGGCACCCGGGAGCAACGCGACCGCGCGGGGCACCTCATGGCGGTGCTGCACTTCTCCGGCCCGCAGCGGGCCGGGCTGCTGCACGCCGATCCGCACCCCGGCAACTTCCGGCTGCTCGCCGACGGCCGGCTCGGCGTCATCGACTTCGGCGCCACCGCCCGCCTGCCCGACGGGCACCCGGAGCCGATCGGCCGGCTGGTGCGCTGGGCGCTGGAGGGCCGCGCCGACGACGTCCTGGCCGATCTCCGGACCGAGGGCTTCGTGCGCCCGGGCGTCGAGGTCGACGCGCAGGGCGTCCTGGACTACCTGCGCCCGCTCCTCGAGCCGATCGAGGGCCCGTACTTCCACTTCACGCGCGCCTGGATGCAGGAGCAGGCCGCCCGCATCGCCGATCCGCGCAGCGAGGCCAGCCGGCTGGGCCGGATGCTCAACCTGCCGCCGGCCTACCTGCTCATCCACCGGGTGACGATCGGCTCGATCGGGGTGCTCTGCCAGCTCGACTGCGCGGGGAACTACCGCGGGGTGCTGGAGGAGTGGCTGCCGGGCTTCACCGGCTGAGGGGCTCCGTCAGGGGTCCAGCCGCGCCTCGAGGTCGCGGACGTGCCGCCGGGCGCAGGTGGGACACAGGGCCGTGGGTCGTCCTGGCGGTCGGGCGCCGGGCGTCCCGGTCGGTCGGGGTGGGGTGCTCGTCGACCAGCCCGTCGCGACGTCGGCCGGGGTGCCGGTCCGGCCGCACTCGGTGCACACCAGGGGCTCGGGGTCCACTCCCCCAGCGTGCCCGCGGGCAGGCGGTCTGCACAGGGGGCGGCCGGGCCGGACGCACCGGGAGCGTCCGGACCCGGCCGCGGTCGGGCGGAGGCGGGCGGCCTCCGCGGGGGTGCCGCCGTCAGCGGACGGCGGCGCTGGCCCGCGCGGCGCGCCGCGTCGCGTACTCGGCGCGACGGGCCCAGCGGCGGGCGGCGCGCAGCCGGCGGGCGCGCGCGGCGGTGTCGGCCTCGGCGCGCAGTTCGCGCAGCCGGTCGACGGCCAGGTCGTACTCGTAGCTGTTCACGGCAGGTCCTCGGGTCTCTCGCTGTGACCCGCGCTCAGCGGGCCGATGGGTTCTCGTCGTCGGGTCGTCGTCGGTCCGGCCGCTCATGCGACGGCCACCTTGCGCGGGCGTCCGCGGGGGCGCTTGCGTGGGATGACCACGCCCCGCTCGAAGATCTCCCCGCCCCACACCCCCCACGGCTCGCCGCGGTCCAGCGCACCGGCGAGGCACGCGTCACGGACCGGGCAGGCCGCGCAGAGCGTCTTGGCCTGTTCCAGCTGCGCCGGGCTCTCGGCGAACCACAGGTCCGGGTCGTCCCGGCACGGCAGGGGTCGCCGCACCGGAGCCGGGGCGGCGGGCGCTGCCGGCCGTCGGGGGAGGGAACCGCCGGTCCGGGGGAGCCCGGGTCGGCGGTGGGACGTCGGGCGGTCGATCGTCTGCTGCACTGCCGCTCCTCCTCGTACTCGTCGTCTGCAGCCGGCGGGGGCCCGCCGACCGGAGTCGGGGCCGGGTGCCGCGGAGATGACAGAGGCCGCGGATCCCGGGTTCGGGTTCCGCGGCCTCGAGGAGGACCGGTCGAGCGCTAGCTCAGCGGTCTCCCCGGGGAGTGGATCCCGAGGGGGGTGGTGCCGTCGTGCTGGGTGTTCGGCGTACGGACGCCGGTGGCGTCGAAGGCGTCGGCCACACGGGTGGCATCGGACCCACGGGTGGCGTCGAAGCCACCGGTGGTGGGCGCGATGCCGAACGCAGGGGTGCCGGGGAACGGAGCGCCGGGCACCACGGTCTGCACGACACGGGTGGCGACGGCGGCGGTCAGCGGCAGGGCGCGCAGGCGCAGGGCGACGGGCCGGCCGCCGCAGGCGGCCGGACGCGCGACGAGGCGGCCCGGGCCGGAGACCCCGGCGGGGGCGCTGGACCACATGGTGCTGATCATCGTGTCCCCTCCTCCCGGGGTCGGGGTCCGGCCGTGCGGCCGGGCCCTGGCTTGGTGCGGCCCGGGGCGGTACCCCGAGCGCGAGATGGACAGTAGGGGGCCGCCGCGGAGGCGGTCAACGCATTTAATTCCTCGGTGTGGCGGTGATGCGGGACACCCGTCGACCGCAGCACCCCGTGAGTGCTCAGGCGCTGACGGTCGCGAGCACGTCCTCGCCGTAGAGCTCCAGCTTGCGGGCGCCGATGCCGGGCAGCGCCCCGAGCTCCCGCAGGGTGGTCGGCCGGCTCTCGGCGATGGCCTGCAGCGTCGCATCGGTGAACACGACGTAGGCGGGCACCGACGCGGACGCCGCCGCCTCGCTGCGCCAGGCCCGCAACCGCTCGAACAGCTCCCCCGCCGCCCCCTCGAGCACCACCTTGGCGCGCTTCTGCCGGCGCGGTGCCGGCGCCGCCGTGGGGGCCGACTCGGGCACCAGCCCGGTGAGGAAGCGGCTGCGCGGTCGCGAGCGGCGGCCCCCGGGGTTGCGGGCCAGCGACCACGACAGCGTCAGGTGCTCGCGGGCGCGGGTCACGGCCACGTACAGCAGCCGGCGCTCCTCCTCCACCGCCTCGGGCCGGGAGAGCGACTGCGCGATGGGCAGGACGCCGTCGACCAGGCCGACGACGAAGACGACGTCCCACTCCAGCCCCTTGGCCGCGTGCATCGACGCCAGGGTGACCCCCTGCACGGTCGGCGCGTGCTGCGCGTCGGCCCGGGCCGCCAGGTGCGCGACGAAGCCGGCGAGGTCCAGCGTGGGGGTCTCGGCCACCAGGTCGACGGCCAGGTCGACCAGCGCGGCGAGGGACTGCCACCGGTCCCGCGCGGCGCCGCCGGGCGGCGGTCGGTGCTCGACCCACCCGGTGGAGGCGAGCACGTCACGCACCGTGGGCACCAGCGCCCCGGGTTCCGAGCCCCCGGCCGCGGCACCACGCAGCAGCAGGACCGCCTCGCGCACCTCCGGCCGCTCGAAGAAGCGCTCCCCGCCCTTGAGCACGTACGGGACACCGGCGTCGGTCAGCGCGTTCTCGTAGACCTCCGACTGGGCGTTGATCCGGAACAGCACCGCGATCTCGGCCGCCGGCGTCCCGGCCTCGATGAACGCCCGGCAGGCCTGGGCGACGGCGGCGGCCTCGGTGGGCTCGTCGGGGTGCTCGAAGAACCGCGGCGCCGGGCCCTCGGCGCGCTGGCCGAGCAGCCGCAGGCCGGGCAGCCCCTTGCGGGGCGGCGCCTGCCCGATCAGCTTGTTGGCCAGCGCCACCACCTGCGGGGTCGACCGGTAGTCGCGCTCGAGCTTGACCACCTCGGCGTCGGGATAGCGGTCGGCGAAGCCCAGCAGGTAGTCGGGGTCGGCCCCGGTGAAGGAGTAGATGGTCTGGTTGGGGTCGCCGACGACGCAGACGCTGGCCCGCCCGCCCAGCCAGGCGTCGAGCAACCGCTGCTGCAGCGGGTTGACGTCCTGGTACTCGTCGACGACGAAGTGCCGGTACTGCCCCCGCACCTCGCGGGCGACCTCGGGGTGTTCCTCGAGTGCGTAGGCGGTGACCAGCAGGAGGTCCTCGAAGTCGAGGACGCCGTCGCGCTGCTTGGCCGACTCGTAGCCGGCGTACACCTGCGCGACGACGGACGGCTCGAACGGTGGCTCGCGGCCGGCGGCCTGCGCCCGGGCCGGGTAGTCGTCGGGCGTGGCCAGCGTGGTCTTGGCCCACTCGATCTCGCTGGCGAGGTCACGCAGGCTGGTCCGGTCGGTGGACAGCCGGGCACGGGAGGCCGCGGAGGCGACCAGCCGCAGCTTGTTCTCGACCAGTCCGGGCATCGGCCCCCCGAGCACCCGCGGGGCGAAGTAGCGCAGCTGGCGCATCGCGGCGGCGTGGAACGTGCGCGCCTGCACCCCGCCCACCCCGAGCCCGGCCAGGCGGCTCCGCAGCTCTCCCGCCGCCCGCGCGGTGAAGGTCACCGCCAGGACCTGCTCGGGCACGAAGGCACCGGTGTGGACGCCGTAGGCGATGCGGTGGGTGATCGTGCGCGTCTTGCCGGTGCCGGCACCGGCGAGGATGCAGACCGGCCCGGTCACCGCCTGCGCGGCCGCGCGCTGCTCGTCGTCCAGCTGCGCGAGCACCGCCTCGGCACCCTGGACGACGTCGGGCGCCCCGGCGAGCTGCGACATCCGGACTCCTCCCCTCGGCCGGCTGTCCCGACGGCCGGCCCCATCCTCCCAGCCGGCGACGACGGTGCGGGGAAGCATCCCCAGGGGCGTGGTGTTGGGGTCTTCGGTGGCGCGGACACCCCGCGCCACGGCCCCGATCGACCAGGAGGACCCCCTCGATGAGCGCACCCACCGCCGCTGTGACCATGTACACGACCCCGTGGTGCGGCTACTGCGTGCGACTGAAGAAGATGATGCAGCTCGAGGGGATCGAGTACGCCGAGGTCGACATCGAGCGCGACCCGGCCGCCGCGGAGATCGTCATGAACGCCAACGGGGGCAACCGCACCGTCCCGACCCTCGTCTTCGCCGACGGCACCGCCCTGACCAACCCGAGCATCGCCCAGGTGAAGTCGCAGCTGGCGGAGGCCACCAGCGCCTGACGGCGAGTGGTCCCCCCGTGCCGTTGCGCCACCGGGCATGATCGTCGTCCTGAGGGTCGCGACCGCGGCCCCTGGACGTCCCGGCCGGCGGCCGGGCCCACGCCCCGCGGGAGGACGCCGTCGTGAGCCCACGCGTCGAGCACACTGCCACCGCGGCCGTTCGCCCGGACGACGCACCCCCGGTGGAGGAGCCGGCGGTCGCCGTGGTCCGCACCCGCCGCGGCTGGTCGGTGCTGGCGCCCGGGCGTGCCGAGGACGTCGCTGACCTCGTCGAGGGCATGTCGCTCGCCGACCTCGTGGCCGAGGAGCTGGGCGCGTTCGTCGAGCCCGACCGCACCGCGCGGCGGGCCGCCCGAGGCGCCCCGACGGACGCCGACGCCGACGCCGACCCCCGCGACGCCCGCCTGGCCGCCCTCGAGCGCACCGTCTCCCAGCTGGAGCACGCCCTGGCCGCGCGGGTCTCGACCGAGCGGGCGATCGGCGTGCTGGCCGAGCGGAACGGCACGACCCCGCGGCACGCCTTCGAGCTGCTGCGCGGGGAGGCCCGCGCGCAGGGCCGGCCGGTCGCCGAGCTGGCCCGCGGGGTGCTGGACGCGCTGGAGGCGCGCACCGGCGCAGCCGCACCACCGCCGTCCCGCACCCCCGGGGACGCCGGCCCGCTGCCGGAGGGCCGGTCCTGACCCGTCCGGAACCGCTGACCCCCGCGGCGCTGGCCGACCGGCTGGCCGCCCTGCTCGCCGACCTCGCACCGGAACCGGGTGCCGCGGCGCTGCGGGTCGCCGTGGACGGGCCCGACGTCGCCGCGCCCGAGGAGCTCGCCCAGGCCGTCGCGGACCGGCTGCCGCCCCTGGGCCGTCCCGCCGTCGTCGTCCCCGCGGGCGGGTTCCTGCGGCCGGCCTCGCTGCGGCTGGAGCACGGCCGGACCGACCCGGACGCCCGGTACACCGACTGGCTGGACGCGGGCGCGCTCACCCGCGAGGTCCTGGGACCCATCGGCCCCGGGGGCGCCGGCACCTACCTGCCGGTGCTGTGGGACGTGGCCCGCGACCGCGCCGCGCGCGCCCGACCGCGGCCGATGCCGGCCGGTGGCGTGCTCCTCGTCCCGGGGTCGCTGCTGCAGGGGCTCGGGCTGGCGTTCGACGTCGTCGTCCACCTGCGGGTCGCCCCGGCCGCCCGGCGGCGGCGCACCCCGGCCGAGCGGGCCTGGGAGCTGCCGGCCTTCGACCGCTACGACGCCGAGGTGGACCCGGTGTCCCTGGCCGACGCGGTCGTGCTGGCCGACTCCCCCGACCACCCCGCCCTCGTGCTGCAGGGGCGCCTCGTCAGCTGAGCTCCCCGTCGACCCACCGGTCGATGATGTGCCGGGCGATGGAGACCGCCGGCGGGAGGGCCTGCGGGCCGTCGCCCGACCGCAGCTCGTCCCGCGTGAACCAGCGGGCCTCCTCGATCTCGGTGGGGTCCAGCCGCAGCGTGGGGTCACCCTCGACCCGGGCGGTGAAGCCGAGCATCAGCGACTGCGGGAAGGGCCACGGCTGGCTGCCCACGTAGCGGATGTCGGTCACCGCGACGCCGACCTCCTCGGCGACCTCCCGCGCCACGGCCCCCTCGGCGGACTCCCCCGGCTCGACGAACCCGGCGAGGATGGAGAACCGGCCGGGCGGCCAGACCGCCTGCCGGCCGAGGATGCACCGGTCGCCACCGTCGTGGACGAGCATGATCACCGCGGGGTCGGTGCGCGGGAAGAGCTCGGCGCCGGTCTGCGGGTCGCGCCGGACCCAGCCGGCCCGTTCCACCGTGGTCTCCGCCCCGGACAGCGGGCTGAAGCGGTGCCGTTCGTGCCACTCGATGATGCCGATGGCCTGGGCCAGCAGGCCGGCGTCGAGGTCGCCGAGGTCGGCGCCGAGCTCGCGCAGGCCGGCCCAGCCGTCGACGGGGCGGCCGCCGACGGTCAGCCGCCGGTCCGCCCGCACCGCGGCGTAGGGCACGCCGTCGGCCTCACCGAGGTAGACCGCGCCGGCGGGCAGCTCGGGCTGCTCCTCCCAGAGCAGCCGGGGGCCGCCCTCCGCCTCCTGGACCGGCACCGTCCGGCGCTCGTCCACCACGAGCACCCGGACCGGACGCCCGCCGGTCGGGTCGGGCAGCGACCGCGCCAGGTGGCTGCGGTCGTGTGCCGAGCGCGACAGCACCGGCAGCGGACCGGCCGGGGACGGCGTGCTCTCCGGCCACGCGACGGCGGCGCGGTCGGCGGGTGGGTCGCCCGCGGGCCGGTCGCCGGGTGCCGGGTTGTCGGCCGGGGTGCTGCCGCCGGCGGGGACGCTCACGGGGTCTCCTCGCTGCCGCTGGTGGATCGCCTGGACCGCGCCGTCGGGCCGGCGGCCCCGGTCACGCGCCCGGCTCCGGGCCCGCCGCGGCACTGGCGGTGACGTCGACGGGGCCGAGGGTCCGCAGCGGGCCGGCCACCCGCTCGGCGTCCCCGACCACGACCGCCGTGAGCCCCGCCGGCTGCAGGTACCGCTGGGCGGCGGCCTGCACCTCCTCGACGGTGACCTCCGCGAGGGCGCGCTGGTGCTCGACCAGCCAGTTCGGGGGCAGGCCGGCGCCGACCAGCGCCGAGAGGGTGCTGGCCAGCCCGGTGTGGGTGGCGGTGGACAGCGCCATGCTGCCCAGCACGTAGCGCCGGGCGCCGTCGAGCTCGTCGGCATCGACCGGGGTCAGCGCCATCCGGCCCAGCTCGTAGAGGATCTCCAGCATCGCCGGCCCGGTGACCTCCGTGGCGACGTCGGCCTCCACCAGGAACGAGGAGGCCGCGGCCAGGTGGTCGACGGAGCTGCGCGGGCTGTAGGTGTACCCCCGCCGCTCGCGGATGTTCTCGACCAGCCGCGAGGAGAAGTAGCCGCCGTAGACCATGTTGGCCAGCCGGACGGCGGCGAGGTCCGGGTCGGTGCGGCGCGGGGCGGGGCCACCCAGGCGGATGTTGGACTGCACCGCCCCGGGCCGGTCGACCACCTCGAGGTGGCCGACCGCCAGCTGGGGCGCCGGCGGCGCGGTGACCGCCGTCCCCTCACCGGTCCAGCCGGCCAGTGCCGTCGCTGCGGCGTCGACCGCCGCGGCGGGGTCCAGGTCGCCGACCAGGACCAGCGTGCTGCCCGACGGCAGCACGCGCTCACGGTGCAGCTTGCGCAACGCCGGACCGCGCACGGCCGAGACCAGCTCGGGGGTGGGCAGCTGCTCGGCGTAGGGGTGGGCGCCGTAGCGGCGGGCCGCCAGCGCGGTGCGGGCGATCACCCCCGGCTGCGAGCGGGCGATGGAGATGCGCTCGGCGACGCGGGCGCGCTCGGCCTCGACCAGGTCGGCCGGGTAGGTGGCGCTGGTCAGGACCTCGGCGAGCACGCCCAGGACGGGGGCCAGCCCCTCGGCCAGCAGCGTGGTGGAGAACAGCAGCCGGTCGGGGTCGCTGGAGACCGACAGCTCGCCACCGTGGGCCTGCATCAGCTGGGCGATGCCGGCCGCGTCGTGCTGGGCGGTGCCCAGCAGGGCGGCGCCGGCGAGGACCGACGTCCGGGCGCTGTGCGCCGCCGCCGTGCGGGCCGTCGCGGCGGCGAACGGGACCCGAAGCCGCAGCTCGACCAGCGGGACGCCGGGCCGCGGGACGACGACCAGCCGCAGCCCGTTGGGCAGGGTGGTCTCCGTGACCGACAGCTCGGGCTGGGGGCGGGGCTCACCCAGCGGCGGCACGAGGCCCAGGTCGGGGGCGCCGGTCACCGTCGTCCTCCCGTCGCACGCAGTTCGAGGACCGCGGCGGTGCCGGGGTCCAGCCCGGCCGCCGCGGTCTGCAGCTGCTCGGGGGTGACCGCCGCCAGCCGGGCGGCGAGCTCCCCGGCCAGCTCGGCGCGGCCGTGGATGAGCTCGGCGGAGGCGAAGGCCAGCGTGCGGCCGAGCACGGAGTCCGCCTGGCGCAGCAGCTGGGCCTCCGCCCGGGCCTGCACGCGGGCCAGCTCGTCGGCGCCGACGCCGTCGGTGGCCACGCGCCCGATCTCCTCGTGCACCGCCGCGAGCACCTTCTCCACCGTCACCGACGCCGGGTGGTGTACCTGGGTGGTGAGCAGGGTGGCGTCGCGGACGTCGAACGGGTCCCCGAACATCCCCACGTAGCTGCTCTGCGCCACGGCCAGCTGGTCGTCGTGCACCAGCCGGCGCTCCAGCCGCGAGGCGTCGCTCTCGCTGAGCAGCTCGGCGAGCAGCACCGTGCCCAGGTAGGTGTCGAGGTCACCGACGGGGTCGGGGACCCGCCAGCCGATCGCGACCGCCGGCGTGGGGGCCAGGCGGTCCTCGACGACCCCGGAGCGCACGGTCGTCGGTGACGGCTCCCCGGTGTAGGGCGTCGGCGGCACCTCGCGGGCCTCGATCGGGCCGAACCACCGCCGCACCAGGCGCTCGGTCTCCTCGACGTCGAGGTCCCCGCCCAGGCACAGGACGGCGTTGCCCGGCGCGTAGTAGCGGTGGAAGAAGTCCCTCGCGTCCTCGACGGTCGAGGACTCCAGGTCGACGAAGGAGCCGTAGCCGTCGTGGGTGTTGGCGAAGCTCTCGAAGGCGATCTGCGGCAGCTGCAGCCAGGGGAAGGCGCCGTAGGGCCGGTTGAGCACGTTGACCCGGATCTCCTCCTTCACCACGTCGATCTGGTTGCGGAGGTTCTCCTCGGTGATGGCCGGTGCCGCCATGCGGTCGGCCTCGAGGAACAGCGCCCGTTCCAGCGCCTCGGCGGGCAGCGCCTCGTAGTAGTTGGTGTAGTCCTGGTGGGTCGAGCCGTTGAAGGACCCCCCGGCCGCCTGCACGAGGCGGGCGTGCTCCATCTTCGGCACGTTGGCCGAACCCTGGAACATCAGGTGCTCGAAGAGGTGGGCGAATCCGGTGCGGCCCTGCGGCTCGTTGCGCATCCCGACGTCGTAGAAGACGGTCACGGCGACCACCGGCACGCTGCGGTCGGGTGCGAGCACGACCCGCAGCCCGTTCTCCAGTCGGAAACGCTCCACCGGGTGCCGGAGGGTGAGGTCGGCCCCAGCTGCTGTCACGTGCCGACACTAACCGGGATGGGCGACGGGCCGCTGCGTGGTCGACCGCCGAGGCGCACCGGCCGGCGTCCCGACCACCTCGGACCGCCGGGCCCGGTGGGGCCCGGCAGTCACCGGAGGACGGGGGTGGCGGGAACGGGGGTCAGTCGTCGTCGCCGCCGCGGCCACGGCCGCGGGAGTCGTCACCCGGGCCGTCGTCGGACCCGTGACCCCCACCGACCCGACCGGCGGAGTCGTCGTACCGGGGCGCCCCGGTGGGAGCGGACGGGACGGGCGTGGCCGCGGAGTCGTCCCGCCCGCGCCCGCGGCCGGAGTCGTCGGCGCGTGGCCCCTCGACGGAGAACTGCGGCGTCCCGTCGGCGGCGCAGGCGACCGTCACCTCGAGGTCCTGGGTGCCGTTCTCGAACTCGACCTGACCCGGGTCCTGGGAGTCGTCGAGCCACCACCCGGTGGCCGGCGTACCGCTGAGCGAGAGGGCCCCGGTGTCGCAGGTGGCCACCACCGTGCCGGCGACCGTGGTGTGCTGCCCGGGCACCGCGGCCGACGGGGCGGGAGCGTCGGGCGCCGGCGCCGGCTGCTGGCTGCCGGTGGCCGCCGCGGGAGCCGGCGCGCTGGAGGACGACCGGTCGTCGGGAGGCGCGGCGCCCGCGTCGACGGCGGAGACGGCGAGGACGCCGAGCCCGACGGCGGCGGCTGCGGAGGCGGTCCAGAGGATGCGGGGTGCGAGGGTCCGTGTCATGGCGCAGACCCTGTCGCCGCGGTGGTCAAGCCCGCGTCAAGGCACCGTTAAGGGCGGTGCAGGTGCCGCTGGAGCGGTCAGAGGACCTCGACGGCGTCGACCAGCCGGTCGATGACGCCGTACAGCTCGGCGTGGGTGTTGGGGATGGAGACGTAGAGCAGCGCCGGTGCCGGGCGACCGACGTCGACCAGCAGCAGCGCGGCGCGCTCCCCCGTCGCGTCGTAGCCGGCGACGTCCCAGGTGAGGTCGAACTCGATCAGGTGGGCCGCCGCGCCGTCCACGGTGCGGGCCTCGTCCCGCAGGACGCGCCGCTCGTTGGGCGCCGGGTAGTAGTTGGCCCGCACGCTGTCGGCGACCTGGGTGACGGTGCCCTGCAGGCCGTCGGGCCCGGCGTAGCCGAAGCCGGACGCGAGCGGGCCGGAGGTGCACTGGGCGATGAAGGTGCCGCCGTCGGGGGTGACGTCCTGCGTGGTGAAGAACTGCCCGGCGACCGCGGTGGTCTCGACGACGATGCCCAGGTCGTACTCGTACCAGCCGTCCCCGAGGAAGGGGTAGGAGATGCCCGCCGCCTCGTCGATGATCCGGACCGTGCCGGGCGGGAAGGTGGGCCCGGCGGCGGCCGGCGGGCCGGGGGCGGCCCCCTCGTCGCCGGCGACGGTGCTGGAGGGCCGGCCCACCAGGAACCCGATCAGGACGACGAGGACCACGCCCAGCACCGACAGCCCGACGACCCACCCCGTGCGCCGCCCGCCCGCGCGCGGCGGCTCCTCGGGCGGGACGACGGACGGCGCGACGACGGACGGCGGGACGGAGGACGGCGCCGCGGGCTGCGCCGGTGCGGCCAGCACCTGCACGCCCGGGCCGGCGGGGGTGGTGACGTCGGACCAGCTGACGCCGTTCCACCAGCGCACCACCCCGGGGGCGCCGTCGGGGTCGGGGTACCAGCCAGGGGGTGCACTCCCCTGCCCTGTTGCCGTCACGGCGCCAGCCTAGGACCGCCGTCCGGCCGCACCGGACGGCGACGGGCGGTCACCGGCCGGGAAGGGCACCGCCGCGAGCTCGCGCCACAGGTGGGCGGCGGCCTCGGCACCCCGGTAGAGCATCGGCAGCAGGACCCGCTCGTTCGGCGAGTGGATGCGGTCGGTGGGGAGGCCCGCGCCGAGGAACAGCAGCGGCGCGCCGAGGACGTCGACCAGGTCGGCCTCCGGCCCGCTGCCGCCCTCGCGGGTGAAGAGCACGTCGGCGGGGTCGCGGTCGAAGGCCCGCCCGATCGCGGCGAGCAGCGCGGCCATCGCCGGCGAGTCCAGGTCGCTGGCGCACGGGGAGACGCCCCCGGGCGGGGTGTGCACCTCGGCCTCGATGCCCTCGGGGAGGCGCTCCTCGACCCAGGCGCGCAGCATCGGGCCGACGTCCGCAGGTGCCTGGTCGGCGACCAGCCGGAAGGTCAGCTTGGCGTGCGCCTCGGCCGGGATGATCGTCTTGTGGCCGGGGCCGGTGTAGCCGCCCCACATGCCGTTGACCTCGGCCGTGGGCCGGGCGCCGATCCGCTCGAGCGTGCTGAAGCCGGCCTCGCCGCTGGCCGTGCGGGACGCCGCGGGCCCGGCCAGCCAGGCGGCCTCGTCGAACGGCACGCGGGCCATGAGCGCACGCTCCCGGTCGGTCAGCGGCCGCACCCGCTCGTAGAAGCCGGGCAGCGTCACCCGGCCCTGCTCGTCGTGCAGCCCGGCGAGCAGGCTGGCCATGGCGTGCAACGGGTTGGGGACGCCGCCGCCGAAGGAGCCCGAGTGCAGGTCGACGGCGGGCCCGCGGAGGGTGATCTCGGCGTCGGCCAGACCGCGCATCGCGACCACGGCGCTGGGCACGTCGGGGGCAGCCATCCCGGTGTCGCTGACCACGACGACGTCGCAGCGCAGCCGGTCGGCGCGCTCGCGGAGCAGGTCGGCGAAGTGCGGCGAGCCGGACTCCTCCTCGCCCTCCACCAGCAGCTTGACCGTCACCGCGGGGGTGGTGCGGCCCGTGGCGGCCAGGTGGGCGCGCAGGCCGAGCAGGTGGAAGGCGACGTTGCCCTTGTCGTCGATGGCGCCGCGGGCGTGCAGCTCGGGCCCGTCGGGACCCTCGACGCGGGTCGGCTCGAACGGTGGGTGCTCCCACAGCTCGACGGGGTCGACCGGCTGGACGTCGTGGTGGCCGTAGACCAGCGCCACCGGGGCGCCCGGGTCGGCCGAGGGCCACTCCGCGTACACCGCGGGGGCGCCGGGTGTCGGCCAGATCTCCACGGTCGGGAAGCCGGTCCGCCGCAGCGCCTCGGCCAGCCACTCGGCGCTGGCCGCGACGTCGCCGGCGTGCACCGGGTCCGCCGAGATCGACGGGATGCGCAGCCAGGCGTCGAGGTCGGCGTGCAGGTCGTCGAGGTGCGCGGTGACGAAGTCGCGTTCAGGGCTGCTCACGCCCCGACGCTAGCGCCGGGCGCGGGGGCGCCCGTGCCCGGCTAGCGTCGGCGGCATGCCGGGACAGCTGCTGCGGGTGGACGTCGGCGACCTGACCTTCGACGTGCGGGCCGACGGTCCGGACGAGGGGCGGCCGGTGCTGCTGCTGCACGGCTTCCCGGAGACCTCGGCGTCCTGGGCGGCGGTCACGCCGCGGCTGGCCGAGGCGGGGCTGCGCACCTACGCCGTCGACCAGTTGGGGTACTCCCCCGGAGCCCGCCCGGCCGAGGTCGGCGCGTACGCGCTGCCGAACCTGGCGCAGGTGACCGCGGACCTGATGACCGCGATGGACGTGCCGCGGGCCGACGTCGTGGGCCACGACTGGGGTGCGAACGTGGCGTGGGCGCTGGCCGCGTGGCACCCCGACCGGGTGCGCACGCTGACCGCAGTGTCGGTGCCGCACCCGTCGGCGTTCACGGCGGCCTGGCGGTCGGACCCCGAGCAGCAGGAGCGCTCGGCCTACATCCGGCTGTTCTGGCAGGAGGGCAGGGCCGAGGAGGTGCTGCTGGCCGACGACGCCCGGCGGCTGCGGCGGATGTTCGGCGACGCCGTCCCGGCTGAGGCGGTCGACGAGTACGTCGCGGTGCTCTCCGCGCCGGGGGCCCTGACCGCCGCCCTCAACTGGTACCGGGCGATGAGCTCGAGCACGCCGGTGGACCCGGTCGAGGTGCCCACCACCTACGTGTGGAGCGACGGCGACGTGGCCGTCGGCCGGCCCGCCGCCGACGGCTGCGCGGAGTGCGTGCGCGGCGACTTCCGCTTCGTCGAGCTGACCGGGGTCAGCCACTGGATCCCCGAGCAGGCCCCGGACCCGCTGGCCGCCGCGATCATCGACCGGGTCGCGTCGGGCTGACGCTAGCGGGCGGTGCCGGTGACCAGGGCCAGCAGGCCGGCCTCGTCGAGCAGGTCGACCGGGCGCACCGTCACCCCGGCGGAGACGTGGTGGAACCCCGCGCTCACCCGCTCCACGGGGACGCCGGTCAGCCGTGACCAGCCGAGCCGGTAGGCGGCCAGCTGCACGCCGGCCGCGGCCAGCTCGGCGCCGGTCGGCGGCGGCCCGGTCTTCCAGTCGACGACCTCGTAGCCACCCGCGTCGTCGGCGAACACCGCGTCGATCCGCCCGCGCAGGGTCAGCGGCCCCAGCGGCGTCTCGAACGGCACCTCCACCTCGACCGGCTGGCGGTCGGCCCACTCGCTGGCGAGGAAGGCGTCCTGCAGGTCGGCCAGGGCGCTGTCGGGGAGGGCGGACTCGTCGCCGGAGCCGGGCAGCTCGTCGAGGTCGAGCAGCCGCGCGGCCCCGAAGCGCTCCTCCAGCCACGCGTGGAAGGCGGTGCCGCGCCGGGCCAGCGGCGCGGGTGCCGCCGGCATCGGCCGGCGCAGCCGGCGGGCCAGCTCGCCCGGGTCGCGGCGCAGCGTGACCAGGGCGGAGACCGACAGGTGGGACGGGAGCGGGATCTCGACGGTCGGCCGGGCCGCCGCCGCCCGCTCGCGCAGCAGCAGGTCGGCGTCGCGCACCCACTGGTCGACCACCGGGTCGGCCTCGCCCAGCCGGAGGTCCGGCTCCAGGGGGTGGGCCGCGGACCCGGCCACGAGCTCCGCGGCCGCGGTGAGCGCCCGCCGGCGTCCGGGTGAGAGCGGGTCGGCCGGCCAGACGCCCACCGGCCACTCCGCGAGCGCCGGGTTCTCCGCGCCGTCCTCCGGTGCCGGCGCCCAGGTGAGCACGGTGCCGGCCCCGGCCTCGCAGGCCTCGCGCACCGCGTGCAGCAGGGACGACGGCCCGCAGGGGTTCACCCCGTCGCGCCACCAGCTGCCCGAGCACAGCAGCAGGTGCCGGGCGCGGGTGACCGCGACGTAGCCCAGCCGGACCTCCTCCCCGGTGCCGAACGCCTTCCAGTCCTCGACGTACTCCTCGAGGGCCTGCTTGACCACCGCCTGGTCGCCGGAGCCGGGCACCGGCAGCCGCAGCCGGGGCAGCTCCTCCCGGTCGACGGTGCGCAGGTCGACCGGGACCGCGCCGGGGTCCTTGATCCACGAGTCGCTGGCACCGGGCTTGGCCGGGAACTGGTCGACGGTCATGCCGGGCACGGCCACGACGTCCCACTCCAGACCCTTGGCCGAGTGGCCGGTGAGCAGCTGCACCGCCTCGGGGTTGACCGCCACCTCCCCCGGCTCCAGGCCGCGCTCGCGCTCCTCGGCGTCGCGCAGGTAGCCGAGGAAGGCCGGCAGCGACGGCAGCTCCGCGAGCTCGGTGAACTGCGCGGCCACGCCGTGCAGGGCGTCCAGGTGGGCGCGGGCGCCGGCCGGGCTGACGTCGGGCGCGCTGGCCAGCTCCATCTCCAGGCCGAGCGTGCGGGCCACCTCGTCGACCAGGTCCGGCAGCGACTCGCCCAGCCGGGTGCGCAGCGCGGCCAGTTCGGCGCCGAGCCGCCGCAGCCGGCGGTACCCCTCGGCCGAGTACGCCTCGGCGTCGCCGAGGTCGTCCAGGGCCTCCACGATGCTGCCGCGCTCCTGCGGCGCCTCGGCCGCGCCCTCCTCCTCGCGTGCCGGGCGGCGGGAGTGCACCAGCGCCCGGGCGCGGGCCTCCAGGGCGGCGAGGTCGCGGGGCCCGATCCGCCAGCGGGCGCCGGTGAGCAACCGACCCAGGGCGTCGCCGGCGGTCGGGTCGACGAGCACGGTCAGCGTGGCGACCACGTCGGAGACCTCGGGCACCTCCAGCAGGCCGCCGAGGCCCACGACCTCCACCGGCAGGCCCCGCTCGCGCAGCGCGGCGGCGATGCCGGGCAGCTGCTTGCGGGTGCGCGCCAGGACGGCGACGGTGGGCGGCCGGCCGTCGGGACGACGGGCGACGACCGGATCGGTGCCGTGCCAGCAGGCGGCCAGCCGGTCGGCCAGCGCGGCGGTCTCCTCGGCCACGGTCGAGTACAGGCCGACGGTGACCGCGCCGCGGCCCGCGGTGGGGGCCGGCGCGAGGTCGGGCAGCGGCACGTCGGGCGGGGGCAGCATCGCCGCGACCGCGTTGGCGACGGCGAGCACGGCCTCGTCGTTGCGCCAGCTGGTCGCCAGGGTCAGCCGCTCGGCGCGGCGGTCGGGGAGGCCGGGGAAGGTGCGGGCGAACCGCTCGATGGTGCCGGCCGACGCACCGCGCCAGCCGTAGATCGACTGCCGCGGGTCGCCGACGGCCAACACCGGGTGGCCGGTGGTTCGGCCGAACAGCGCCTCCAGCATCCGCAGCTGCCCGACGCTGGTGTCCTGGTACTCGTCGAGCAGCACCACCCGCCACCGCGCCCGCTCGCGCCGTCCGACCTCGGGCGCGGTCACCGCGATCCGGGCGGCGGAGGCCACCTGGTCGGCGTAGTCGATGGACCCCATCGCCCGCTTGCGCGCCTCGAACGCCTCGACCAGCGGCAGCAGCGCCACGCGGGCCCGCTGGCGGGCCAGCAGCTCGAGGACCGGGGCGTAGGGCCCCTTCTTGCGGGGCGCGTCGGGGTAGGCGGCGACCTGCGCCTCCAGCCGGGCGGTCCAGGCGCGCAGTGCGGCGGGGGTGACGTCGTGCTCGCCCATCTCCGCGGCCAGGGCGAGGACGTCCTCGACGGTGGTGAGCAAGGACAGCGGGACGTCGTCCATGTCGCCGGTGTAGGCGGACACCACCTGCGCGGCCTGCCCCCAGCACATCGCCGGGCCGAGCACGCCGGCGCCGGGCTCGACGCCGATGCGCAGGCCGTGCTCGGCGACCAGCGAGGCGGCGTACCCGTGGTAGGTGGAGACCGTGGGCTGGGCGATCTCCAGCCGTGCCCGCAGCTCCGGCTCGGTCTCCGGGTGCCGGGCCAGGGCGCCCAGCCGCAGCCGGATGCGCTCGTCCAGCTCGCTGGCCGCCTTGCGGGTGAAGGTCAGCCCGAGCACGGCCTCGGGCTCCACGACCCGGTTGGCCACCAGCCAGGAGACGCGGGCGGCCATGGTCTCGGTCTTGCCGGAGCCGGCGCCGGCGACGACGACCAGCGGCCGGTCGGCCGGGGCGGCGACGACCCGGGCCTGCTCCTCCGACGGCGCGTAGGACAGCCCGCAGCGGGCGGCGACCTCGGCCGGGGTCAGCAGCCGCCGGGGGGCGGGCGCGGCGGAGGCCTCCTCGCCGAACAGGTCGTCGAGGCTCAGCTGGTCACTCACGCGGTCACCTGCCGGCCGCGCTCGTGCAGCGGGCAGCTGCGGCGCGCCGGGCAGCGCTGGCAGTGGGTGCCGGTGCGCACCTCGAAGGCGCCGGCGCCCATCCCGTCCCCCACCGCGGCGATCAGCTCACCGGCCGGGGTCTGCGGCAGGGGGACGTCGGAGGGCAGCGGCTCCTGGTGCTGCTCCTTGGCCTTGGCGCCGGTGCCCACCTGCAGCAGCGCGGCCCCGCCGGGGACGGTGCCGTGGTCGGCGAACGCGCCGGCGGCGACGGCGACCTGGTAGGCGGCCAGCTGGCCGTGCTCCTCGACGTTCCTCGCCGCGGTCTTCCCGGTCTTGAGGTCGACGACCACCAGCCGGCCCTCGGCGTCGCGCTCCAGCCGGTCCACCTGACCGCGCAGGCGGGCCCGGCCGACGACGACGTCGAAGTCCTCCTCCGCGGCCACGAGCTCGCGGCGGTTGGCCGCGTGCCAGCGGAGGAACCGCTCGAGCATCTGCTGGGCGGAGGCCCGCTGGCGCTGGTCGGACCAGCCGGGCCCGAGGTCGAGCCGGTCGAGCTCGGCGGCCAGCGCGCCGGGGGCCTCCGCGGGGGGCAGGCCCTCGGCGACGCGCTGGGCGACGGTGTGCACCGCCGAGCCGACGGTGCGGGTGGCGTCGGGGAAGGCCTCCGCGCCGACCGCGCCGAGCACCCAGCGCAGCGGGCAGCGCTGGAAGGTCTCGATGGCCGAGGGCCGCACCCGCACCGGGTCCTCCGGCGGGACCAGCGGGGCGTCGTCGGACAGCGGGGCCAGGCCCCACCAGTGCGCCGGGGCGGCCCCGGGCACGCCCTCCTCGGCGAGCCGGCGCAGCACCGCCGCGGCGGCCGACCGCCGGCCGGGCGGGGTGTGGGGGTCGGCGACCGCGCGGCGCAGGTCGGCGACGAGCGCCGGGAGGGTGAGCGAGCGGGGCAGGTCGGTGAGCGGCCGGCCGTCCTCCGGCGAGGGCACGACCAGGTCGAGGAACCGGGACGCCGTCGCGCCGGCGTCGGCGCCGTCGACCGCCCCCTGCACCGCGGTGACCACCAGGCGGCGCCGCGCCCGGGTGCAGGCCACGTAGAACAGCCGCCGCTCCTCGGCCAGGACGAGGGTGCGCCGGTCGACGGCGGCCGCGTCGATGCCGGCCACCCGCTCGACGAGGGCCTCCGTGCCGAGCAGGGAGCCGCGCTCGCGCAGGTCCGGCCACACACCCTCCTGCACACCGGCCACGCAGACGACGTCCCACTCCAGGCCCTTGGACGCGTGGGCGGTGAGCAGGCGGACGGTCTCGTCGGTGGCCGCGCGGGCGGCCCCGGTGTCCCCGGGCAGCTCCTGGGCGGCGAGGTGGTCGACGAAGGCCCGGACGTCGGCCGACGGCAGCCGGTCGACGAAGCCCGCGGCGGCGTCGAAGAGGGCCACCACCGCGTCGAGGTCGCGGTCGGCCACCGCGCCGGCGGCCCCGCCGGCGGCGCTGGCCCGCGCCCACCGCCCGGCCAGCCCGCTGCGCTGCCACATCGCCCACAGCACGTCCTCGGCCGTGCCGTCGGCGGCCAGCGCGACCCGGCCGGCGGCCAGGACGGCGGCGACCCGGCGGGCCGGCCGGGCGACGTGCTCGGGCAGCGTCTCCAGCAGCAGCTCGTCGAGGACGGCGGTCGCGAGGGGGGCACCGCGCTCGGCGGCGTCGATCCCCTGCTGGGCCAGGGCGATGCGGACCGCCCGCCGCAGCCGGCGCAGGTCGAGGACGGTGGCGCCACCCAGCGGGGAGGTCAGCAGCGCCTCGGCGGCCGGCTCGTCCAGCCCGGCCGGCGCGCCCTCGCCGCCGGGCAGCAGGGCCTCGAGGACGGAGAGGAACGGGGCCACCGCCGGCTGGGCGGCCAGCGGCAGCTCGTCGGCGGAGACGGCCGACGGGACCCCCGCGGAGGTCAGCGCCCGGCGCAGCGGCCCGAGCGCGGTCGCCGTCCGGACGACGACGGCCATCTGCGACCACGGCACACCGTCCAGCAGGTGCGCGCGGCGCAGCACGTCGGCGACGTAGGCGGCCTCCACGGCGGCCGACCCGAAGACGTGCACCTCCGCGGTGCCCTCGTCAGCGCCCTCCACCGGCTGGAGGCGGCGGTGCTCCCACGGTCCGGGCAGGCCCTCGGCGACGCGGCGGCTGATCCGCAGCAGCTCGGCCCCCGACCGGCGGCTCACCCCGAGGGACAGCCGGTCGGCGCGGCGGCCGTCGGCGTGCCGGAAGCGGTCGGGGAACTCGACGATGCCCCGCGGCTCGGCACCGCGGAAGGCGTAGATCGCCTGGTCGGGGTCGCCGACGGCGACGAGGTCCCCGCCGCCGCCGGCGAGCAGGTCCAGCAGCTCCACCTGGGCGGGGTCGGTGTCCTGGTACTCGTCGACGAACAGCCAGCGGGCCCGCTCGCGCTCCTGCCGCAGCAGCTCGGGGTCCGAGGCGAGCTCCGCGATCGCCTCCCGGACCAGCTCGGCGGGGTCGTACCCGGAGGCGTCACCCCGCCCGGCGGTGGCGAAGGCGGTGACCGCCTCGTACTGGGCCTGGAAGGCCGCGGCGTGCACCCACGCCTCGTGACCGAGCTCGCGCCCCCAGGCGGCCAGCTGGTCGGGGCCGACCCCGCGCTCGGTGGCGCGCAGCAGCAGGTCGCGCAGCTCGGTGCGGAAGCCGGCGGTCGACAGCGCCGGCCTGAGCGTCTCCGGCCAGCGCACCGCCCCCTCCTCCTCCACGTCACCGCGCAGCAACTGCGCCACGACGGCGTCCTGCTCGGCGGCGGTGAGCAGCCGGGGCGGCGGCTCGCCGCGCAGCAGCGCGGCACGGCGGAGGACGCCGTAGGCGTAGGAGTGGAAGGTGCGGGCCAGCGGCTCGCGGATGGTGCGCGCCACCCGGCTGGTGATCCGGGTGCGCAGCTCGGCAGCGGCCTTGCGGCTGAAGGTCAGGACGAGGATCTGCTCGGGGTCGATGCCGCGGTCGATCCGGGCGGCGACGGCCTCGACGATCGTGGTGGTCTTGCCGGTGCCGGGGCCGGCGAGCACCAGCAGCGGCCCGCCGGGGTGGTCGACCACGGCCTGCTGCGTCGGGTCCAGCCGGGGCCGCGCCACCGGCGCCGGCCCACCCTGGACGAGCCGGTAGACCGGCGTCCCCTCCGCCCCCCGCTGTGCCACCCCTCGATGACACCACGTCATCCCGACAGCACCGGGACCGGTGGTGCGGCTGGGGCCTCACGGCCAGCCGACGGCGCGGAGGTCGACCCGGCCGTCCCGCACGGGCACCCCCTCGGTGGCCAGCAGCTCCAGCTGCCGCACCCGCACGGGCTCGGCGGCGGTGCCGTCGGCGCGGACCACCCGGTGCCAGGGGACGGCGGCCCCGCCCTGGGAGAGGGCCCGCGCGACCCGCCGGGGCCCGACGCCGACCAGCCGGCCGATCGCGCCGTAGGTGCTCACCCGCCCCGGCGGGATCGCCTCGACGGCGTCGAACACCGCCTCGTCGACGTCGGAGGTGGACGCGGAGGCCGGTCCTCCGGGCGCCTCGGGTCGCACGGCCGGGCCCGCTGTGCGGCTCAGCCGCGCCGGCCGTACCTGGCCAGGAGCCGGGTCTGGGGGTCGGCGGTGGCCGGCACGTCCAGCGGCGGGTCGATCAGCCCGGGGACGCCGTCCTCCGGCAGCCGGTCGGCGACCACGAGCCCGGCGGTGACCAGCACCATGTCCAGCTCGGTGTCCCCGCCGGTGGCGCGGGCGAGGTCCCAGGAGTGCACCGTCAGGTCGGCGGTCATCTCCTCGATGTAGTGCGCGGCGAGCAGGGGCCCGCGGGCCAGGTGCACCGTGCGCAGCAGCGCGTGGTCCTCCGCGAACGCGGCGAGGGCGGCGTCGGCGGCGCTCTCCCAGCCGGTGAGCGGGTCGTCGCCGAGCAGGTCCTCGGTGGCCTCGGGGAACCGCCCGTCGACCAGGTCGGCGGGCTCCCCGGCCAGCAGCGGTGGCGCCCACAGCGCCTCGTCGACCAGGTGGGCCACGAGGTCGGCGACCGTCCACCCCGGCAGCGCGGGGTCCTCCCACTGGTCGGGCTTCACCGCGTCGACCCGGTCGGTGAACGATGCCTGCGCCCGCTGGAACAGCTCGAGCAGTTCGGCGGGAGAGAATTCGGACACGTCGTCAGTAGACGCCACGAGGGCCCGGGCCGCCCCCCGCGGGGAGCGATCCGGGCCCTCGTGACCGACTGGAACGGCCTCGTCCCCGGGCCCCGCGGCGCGCGGAGCGTGTCGTGGGGAGGGACGAGGTCCTCCTAGTAGGTGGGCAGCGCCTTGTCGATGCGGGTGGCCCACGCCGTCACGCCACCCTGGACGTGGACGGCGTCGGAGAACCCGGCGTTCTTGATGGCGGCGAGCACCTCGGCCGAGCGGACACCGGTCTTGCAGTGCAGCACGATCGGCTTGTCCTGCGGCAGCTGGGACAGGGCCCGGCCGGAGAGGATCTCGTCCTTGGGGATCAGCTTCGCGCCGGGGATCGAGACGATCTCGTACTCGTTGGGCTCGCGGACGTCGATCAGCTCGAAGTCCTTGCCGGCGTCCATCATGTCCTTGAGCTCGTCGACGGTGATCGTCGAGCCCGCGGCGGCCTCCTGGGCCTCCACCGACACGACACCGCAGAAGGTCTCGTAGTCGATGAGCCCGGTGATCGGCTCGGCCTCGGGGTCCTTGCGCACCTTGATGGTGCGGAAGGTCATCTCCAGGGCGTCGTAGACCATCAGCCGGCCGAGCAGCGTCTCGCCGATGCCGGTGATCAGCTTGACCGCCTCGGTGGCCTGGATCGCGCCGATCGTCGCGCACAGGACGCCGAGCACGCCGCCCTCGGCGCAGCTGGGGACCATGCCGGGCGGCGGCGGCACCGGGTAGAGGTCGCGGTAGTTCGGGCCGTGCTCGTTCCAGAAGACCGAGACCTGGCCGTCGAAGCGGTAGATCGAGCCCCACACGTACGGCTTGTCCAGCAGCACGCAGGCGTCGTTGACCAGGTAGCGCGTGGCGAAGTTGTCGGTGCCGTCGACGATGAGGTCGTACTGGCTGAAGATCTCCATCACGTTGTCGCTGTCCAGCCGCGTCTCGTGCAGCCGGACGTCGATCAGCGGGTTGATCTCCTTGATCGAGTCGCGCGCGCTCTCGGCCTTGGAGCGGCCCACGTCGGACTGGCCGTGGATGATCTGCCGCTGCAGGTTGGACTCGTCGACGACGTCGAACTCGACGATGCCCAGGGTGCCGACACCGGCCGCGGCCAGGTACATCAGCACGGGCGAGCCGAGGCCACCGGCGCCGACCGCCAGCACCTTGGCGTTCTTCAGCCGCTTCTGCCCGTCCATCCCGACGTCCGGGATGATCAGGTGCCGGCTGTACCGGCGGACCTCGTCGATCGACAGGTCGGCCGCAGGCTCCACCAGGGGTGGCAGGGACACGGGTTTGCTCCTCAGTCACTCGACAACGACCCGCGCGGGGCCGGCGTTCGTCGGGACAACAGCCTGACACGCCCTCCTAATCCCACCCGGAGGGTGCGGTCGAGGAGCAGGCCCGGAGTGCCCCGGGGAGGGCTCGGACGCAGCAGGGCACGGCACGGGGCCGCGGTACCGGCCGAGGCCGGCTACGGGTACGGCCAGGGGTTCTTGGTGCAGCCCTCGAGGCCGAGGGTCTGCTGCTGCATGACCGGCGCCGGCCGGCCGGGCCCGGGGCACTGCTGGTGCCCGTTGCCGAGGGCGTGGCCGACCTCGTGGTTGATCACGTAGAGCCGGTAGGTGGCGACGTCGCCCTGGTAGTCGGGGACGGCGGTCTCCCAGCGGGCCAGGTTGATGACCGCCCGGTCGCCGTAGCGGCAGGAGGTGTAGCCGCCGGTGCCGACCCCCGGGCAGTAGGTCTCCATGTTCCCGGGGCTGATCAGCGTCACCTTGAAGTCGTAGGCACCGGAGGTGGCCTCGGCGGCCCCGACCCGCTGGAACGACATCCGCCCGCCGCTCCCCCACGACCGCGGGTCACCGAGCGTGCCCTCGACCGCGGCGGCGAAGGCGGCGCCGTCGACGCCGATGCCGTCCTCCACCTCGACGACGAACCGCTGCAGGGGCCCGGTGCCGTACACCTGCGAGGCGCCGTCGACGACGGTCACCGTGCCAGCGCCCTGCTGGACGAAGCCGGCCTGGTCGGGTGCCGGGGCGACGGTCTCGGCCGGGCCGGCGTCCCCCTGGGCGGGCGCCGACGGCTCCGCGGGCGCGGGGTCGGTGGTCGGCGTGGGGGCGGTGGTGGCCGGCTGCTCCGCGGCCGCGGTGCCGGCGTCGGTGCGGGCCGTCGTCGTCCCGCTGCCGAGCACGAGGTCGACGAGGGTGAGCACGGTGGCGACGGTCAGGATCGGGATGGCGTAGGCGCGCCAGCCCCAGCGGGACACGAAGCGGCGCACCCGACCGGCCGGACGGCGCGCGGGGGGCCGGGCGCGCGGCGGCTCGCGGCGGGGCGGCACGGACGGGCGCGCGACGGGGCCGTCGGCGGGCACCCGGACGTCCTCGCGGCGGCGGGACGGGCGCGGGGCCTGGCCGCGCACGGCGACCGGATCGGGCCGGGGAGCACCGGGGGGTACGGGGGGCAGCCCGCGGCGCGTGCCGTCGACGTCCGGGAGGCGGCGCCGGGGCCCGGTGACCGGCGGGGAGGGTCGGGGGCGCCCACCCGGCCCGCGGCCGGGAGGTGCGTCCGCGGGGCTCACCCGGCCAGGTTCTCACGGGTCGCGGGCGTGGCGGCAGACCTCACCGGGGACGGCGTGTGCCTGACCGGCCCCGTCCCGACGACGCGGCCTCAGCGCCCCGGGCGCTCCCCCGCCGCGTCCTCGGCCAGGGCGAGCACGGCGCGGGCCGTCGGCTCCGGCGCCTCCATCATCGCCACGTGCCCGACGCCGTCCAGGACGAGCAGCCGGCCGTCGGGGACGGCGGCGGCCAGCCGCGGTCCGAGCGCGGGGTCGACGAGCCGGTCGCGGTCGCCCCAGACGACGAGCGTCGGCGGGCGCAGGGAGCGGGCGGCGCGCCAGGCGTTGGCCGCGCCGACCCGCAGGTAGGAGGTGATCAGCCCGCGCATGCTACGGGTCAGCGCCCGTCCGGCCCACGGCTGCGCGGCCCGCTCCCGCATCTCGTCGAGGGCCTGCTCCAGCCGGGCCCGCGGGATGCGGCGGGGGTCGCCGAAGCACATCTGCACCATGCCGCGCACCTGCTGCTCCGGGGTGACACCGGCCATCCGGCGTTCGGCGATCGACGGCACGCCGGGGAGCAGGAGCAGCAGGAGGGTACGGCTGAACGCCGCCGGGACCCGGTAGACCGGCATCGCCGGGGAGACCAGCGTCAGCGACGCCACCAGCTCGGGGCGGCGGGCGGCCACCACGAGGGCCGCCATCCCCCCGAGGGAGTTGCCCAGCAGGTGCACCGGCCGGCCCGACGCCTCACCGGGCTCGGCGGCGATCCGCTCGACGACGTCGACGACCGCGGCCACGTGCCCGCGCATGGAGTACGAGCCCCGGGACGGCGGGTGCGACCGGCCGAAGCCCGGGAGGTCGATCGCCCACCCGTCGAACCGGACGGCGAGCAGCGCGGCGAGGTCGGTCCAGTTGGTCGACGCCCCGCCGAGGCCGTGCACGTAGAGGGCCCGTTCCCGCGGCGCGCCGTCCCGTCCGCCGTCCACGGGACCGGTCCACGGCGTCCGCCGGACGAAGACCTCCCCGCCGCGGACCAGCACCGACTCCCCCGGCCAGGGCGGGGGCACCTGGTCGACCGACGGCAGCGCCGCACCCGACATCCGGGCGGTGGGGACGGCGACCGGCGCGGGAGCGGTCTCGGGGGCGCGGGTCACCCGCCGACGGTAGGTCAGCCCGGTCCGTGGCGCGCGTGGCGGTGACCCGTCGGTAACATCCGTGCGTCATGTCACTGTCCCGGTCCGCCACCCCGCCCGCCCGGCGCTCGTCGCGTCTCCCCCGTGGAGCGCGACGCGCGCAGCTGCTGCAGGCCGCGCAGGAGGTGTTCGTCGCCCAGGGCTTCCACGCCGCGGCGATGGACGACATCGCCGACCGGGCCGGGGTCAGCAAGCCGGTGCTCTACCAGCACTTCCCCGGCAAGCGGGAGCTGTACCTGGCGCTGCTCGAGCAGCAGGTGACGGCGCTGACCGACCGGGTGAGCGAGGCGATGTCCGGCACCGACGACAACCGCACGCGCGTCAACGGTGCCGTCGGGGCGTACTTCGACTTCATCAACGACGAGGGCGCGGCCTTCCGGCTGGTGTTCGAGTCCGACCTGCGCAACGACGACGAGGTGCGCGCGCTGGCCGACCGCGGCCACCACGCCTGCGTCGAGGCGATCGCCGAGGTGATCGAGGCCGACACCGGGCTGGACCGCGAGCGCTCGCTGCTGCTGGCCTCCGGGATGACCGGGCTGGCCGAGACCAGCGCCCGGTGGTGGCTGGACCGCAAGGGCACCGTCTCCCGCGACGAGGCGGTGTCGCTCATGACGGCGCTGTCGTGGCGGGGCATCTCCCGGTTCCCCCGGCTCGAGGGCGGCGAGACGCCGGCCTCGTGAGGGCCGGTCCCGTTCGCTGACGGCGCAGTCTCGCCGCAGGTCCGTGCCGCACCCCTGCACTAGCGTGGGGAACAGCCGCGCAACTCGAGGAGGCATCCCCCGTGGAAGTCAAGATCGGTGTCCAACACTCCCCCCGGGAGCTGGTCATCGACAGCCCCCAGACCCCCGACGAGATCGCAGCCGAGGTGGCCAAGGCCATGTCCGGCGCCACCAAGGACGGCCTGCTGACGCTGGTCGACGAGCGTGGCCGGCGGGTCCTCGTGCCCGTCGACCGCATCGCCTACGTGGAGATCGCCCAGGCCGACCAGCGCCGGGTGGGCTTCATCGCCGGGTCCTGAGAACCGACCGACCCTGACGGGGCGTCTCCGCACCGCGGAGGCGCCCCGTCGGCGTCGGTCAGGGGGACAGGTCGACGACGGTGCGCCAGGCCTCGCGGGGGCCCGCGGTCTCGGCCACCAGTTCCTCGTACAGCGCGGCCACGCGGTCGGGGTGGACCTGCTGGTCCTCCCCCACGAGCCCCCGGACGGTGACCGTCGCGACGTGCACGCCCTCGGGCGCCAGGGCACGCGCCTGCACGTCCACCAGCGCCCGCAGCGCCGCCTTCTGGACACCGAGGGTCGCCATCGAGGCCACGGGCCGGTCCGCCGCGCCCGAGCCGGTGACCAGGACGGTGCCCGAGCCCCGCTCGCGCATCCCGGGCAGGACGGCCCGGACGGCGGTCTGCAGCGCCACCGCACCGGCGGCCAGGTCGGCCAGCAGGTCCGCGGGGTCCAGGTCGGGCACGGTCACCTGCCGGCCGACCGAGACGTTGAACAGCAGCACGTCGGCGGGGCCGAAGGTGTCCACCAGCAGCTCCACGGCCGCCGACAGCGACGCCGGGTCGGCGGCGTCGGCGGGGGCCCGCCCGGCGAGGACGCCCGCCAGGTCGGACTGCAGCTCCGCCAGCGCCTCGTCCCGCCGGGCGATCAGACCGACGGCGTATCCCCGGCCGCCGAACCGCCGGGCGGTCGCGGCGGCGATGCCGGGGCCAGCTCCCACCACGACCAGGTGCTGCACGGGGCCTCCCTCTCACGGGTTGAGACCGAGGGTCTCCATCCGCTCGGTGTGGGCAGCGGTGATGCGCTCGATGAGCCGGCCGAGCCCGGCGAGGTCCCCCGTGCCCGCCATGATCAGCCGGGCGAGGTCGTCGCGTTCGGCGATCACCGCCTGCGACTGGGTGATGGCCTCCCCCACGAGGCGTCGTCCCCACAGCGCGAGCCGGCCGGCCACGGTGCGGTGCGGGGGGGTCGCCGCGCGGCCCAGCCGGCCGGCGCAGTCGGCGGGGCGGGGGGGGGGGAGGACGTCGAGCAATAACGCCCGGGCCGGGTCGGGGAGGAAGGTCGCGATCTCGCGGTAGAAGTCCGCGGCCAGCCCGTCCCCGACGTAGGCCTTCACCAGGCCCTCGAGCCAGGTGCGGGGGCGGGTGCTCTCGTGGAAGGCGTCCAGCGCGGCGACGAACGGCGTCATCGCGGCGGTCGGGTCGGCGCCGAGCTCGGTGAGGCGGGCGGTGAGCCGCGAGTGGTGGCCGATCTCCGCCGCGGCCATCTCCGCCAGCGCGGCCCGACCGGCGAGGGTGGGCGCCAGCCGGGCGTCCTCCGCCAGCCGGTCGAAGGCGGTCAGCTCGGCGTAGGCGAGCACCCCCAGCAGGTCGACGACGGCGCGCTCGTCGACCGACGTCACGGGCACCTCCTGGAGCTCACCGGCACGGGACCCGCCCACCCGTCCGGGGGAGCTCCGGGCCCCGGGCAGCGCGGCGCGGAGAGGCTAACCGGTGCGCGCGCTAGGATGGGAATCGGCGGGCCCCTCGGTTCGCTTGTGTATCTGTGCGCTGACGACCGCTGGACGACGCCCTCCGGGGCTGTCTCCCGGGCCGATCCGACGCCCGGTCTGCTGGCCGCGTCGGCGCTGGAACTGATCCCGCGACAACCGACCGGGACAGGTGTGACGCGGCCCTCCGCCGCCGGAGCCGGTCCCCCAGTAGACCAGAGGCGAGAGCACTGACCTCCATCGACGACACCACCCCCGGCCCCGACCTCGAGCACGCCGAGACCGGGGCCCCCGATCCCGAGCAGCTCGAGCAGGCCGCCGAGGAGCTCGGCGGCGCCCCCGTCTCCGAGGACGCCCCGCTGTTCAGCGACTTCGACGTCCACCCCGACGTGGTCGCGGCGCTGGCAGAGGCGGGCATCACCCGCACCTTCGCCATCCAGGAGCTCACCCTCCCCCTGGCGCTGGCGGGCAACGACCTCATCGGCCAGGCCCGCACGGGCACCGGCAAGACCCTCGGCTTCGGCGTCCCGCTGCTGCAGCGCGTCGTCCCGGCGGCCGAGGGCGGCGACGGCGTCCCGCAGGCGCTGGTCGTCGTCCCCACCCGTGAGCTGTGCGTGCAGGTCGCCCGCGACCTCGGCACCGCCGGCGCCAAGCGCGGCATCCGCGTGCAGGCCATCTACGGCGGTCGCGCGTTCGAGCCGCAGGTCGCCGCGCTGCAGAGCGGCGTCGAGGTCGTCGTCGGCACCCCGGGCCGGCTGCTGGACCTGGCCCAGCAGGGCCACCTCATCCTCGGCAAGGTCCGCGTGCTGGTCCTCGACGAGGCCGACGAGATGCTCGACCTGGGCTTCCTGCCCGACATCGAGCGGATCCTGGCGATGGTCCCGGAGAAGCGGCAGACGATGCTGTTCTCCGCGACGATGCCCGGCCCGATCGTCACCCTGTCCCGCTCGTTCATGACCCAGCCCACGCACATCCGGGCGCACGGCAACGACGAGGGCTCGACCGTCCCGCAGACCACGCAGTTCATCTACCGGGCGCACAACCTGGACAAGCCCGAGCTGCTGGCCCGGGTGCTGCAGGCCCGTGACCGCGGCCTGGCGATGGTCTTCTGCCGCACCAAGCGGACCGCGCAGAAGGTCGCCGACGAGCTCGTCGAGCGCGGGTTCGCCGCCGCCGCCGTGCACGGCGACCTCGGCCAGGGCGCCCGTGAGCAGGCGCTGCGGGCCTTCCGCAGCGGCAAGGTCGACGTGCTGGTCGCCACCGACGTCGCCGCCCGCGGCATCGACGTCACCGGCGTCAGCCACGTCGTCAACTACCAGTGCCCCGAGGACGAGAAGACCTACGTGCACCGGATCGGCCGCACCGGCCGCGCCGGCTCCACCGGGGTCGCGGTCACCCTGGTCGACTGGGACGACATCCCGCGCTGGCAGCTGATCAACAAGGCGCTGGACCTGGACTTCACCGACCCGCCGGAGACCTACTCCACCTCGCCGTGGGTCTACACCGACCTCGACGTCCCCGAGGGGGCGACCGGCCGGCTGCCCCGCGCGCAGCGGACCCGCGAGGGCCTGGACGCCGAGACCCTCGAGGACCTCGGCGAGACCGGCAAGCGCACCCGCGGGAGCTCGCGCGGTCCCGCCCGCGACGAGGCCGAGCAGAAGCCGGCCGCGGCCCGGTCCAGCCGGCCGCGTCGCCGGACCCGCGGCGGCGGTGCCGCCGCGGCCGGCGCTGCTGCCGTGACCGGGGGCGAGGCCCCCGCGGGGACCGAGGCGTCCGCGGGTGAGGCCGCGGCCTCGGGCGAGACGGCCGGGCCGCGCCGTCGCCGGCGCCGCCGGGGCGGCGCCAACCGCGGCTCCGCCGAGCCCGCCGCCTAGCGGGCGCGCGTGGCCCTCCTGAGGCGTCCGCCCCTGCGGGTGTGGGTCTGGGCGGCGGCCACGCTCGCGCTGGCCGTCGTCGCCGTCCTGCTGTGGCGGGGCTCCGACGCGGCGGCCACCGACAGCACGACCGCCGGTCCGGCCGGCGTCCCCCCGGGGACGCCGGCCGGTGCCGTCTCCGCCGCGTGGACCTCGGCGACGAGCGGGGACGGCGCCGCCCGCCCGGCGGTGCACGGCGGCCGGGTGCTGGTCGGGGACGAGCGCGGGGTGCACGCGCTCGACGCGGTCACCGGCGAGGAGGCGTGGCGCTACACCCGCGCGAACGCCGTCCTGTGCGACTGGACGCTGGTCGGCGGCCGCGTCGTCGCCGTCTTCCGCACCGAGGACCGCTGCGACGAGGCGATCGCGCTCGTGGCGGACACCGGCGTGCGGGCGTGGACGCGGAACGTCGACCTGCGGACCGACGCCGTCCTGCACAGCACCGACGGGATCGTGCTGGCCGCGAGCCCCACCGGCGTGGTGACCATCGACCCGGTCGGGGACAACATCCGCTGGCGCCAGGCCGCGACCGGGGGCTGCCGGCTGCTCGACGCCGACGTCGGGGAGGCCGGGGTCGTCGTGCTGCAGCGGTGCGCCGAGGCGCTGCAGCTGCGCCTGTTCGACGGCTACGAGGGCAGCCCCCGGTGGACCCGGGACCTCCCCGGCGGGAACGCGACGCTGGCGGGGGTCGACCGTGCCGTGGTCCTCGCGCAGGACGACCGCGTGCAGCTGTACGCCGGCGCCGACGGCACCCCGCTCGGCTCCCCCGTGACCGGACCGGCCGACGGGACGGCCACCGCGACCGGCATCGGCGACACCCTGCTCGTGCTGGCCGGCGGCACCCTGTCCGCCGTCGACCAGGCCACCGGCGACCTGCGCTGGGACGTCCCGGCGGCCGCCCTCCCCACGGGGCCGGCCGTCCCCGGGCCGGGCGACGCCACCCCGGTCCCGGTCGCGGAGGACGGCGCCATCGTCGTCCGCGACCTCGCCACGGGGGCGGAGCTCAGCCGCTCGGCCGTCGCGGGTCTGCGACCAGGCGGGGCGACCACCCTGGTCGGGCCGGTCGTCGTCCTGCAGCTGCCCGATCGGGTGATCGCCTTCCGCTGACCCGGGGGAGGCACCCGGCTCCGCGCCGGGGTTGACTGGGGGTCATGGTGATGCCCGCCGGCCCCGACTCCAGCACCCCCCTCTCCATCGCCCCGGACGACCTGCGGCAGCTGGCCGACCACGACGCGCGGCACCGCACCTTCACCGGTGGGGCCGGCCCCCTCGCCGCCCTGGACACCGGTGGGGACGGCGCCGGCGGAACGGTGCTCATGGTGGCCGGCTACACGGGCAGCAAGGAGGACTTCGCGCCGCTGCTGCGGCCCCTGTGCGCCGCCGGGCTGCGGGTCGTCGCGCTCGACCAGCGGGGCCAGTTCGAGTCCCCCGGGCCCGACGACCCGGCCCGCTACACCGTCGCCGAGCTCGGGGCCGACCTGGTCGCCGTCGCCCGGCAGCTGCGCGACGAGGGGGTCCGCCCGCTGCACCTGCTGGGGCACAGTTTCGGCGGGCTGGTCAGCCGGGCCGCCGTCCTCGCCGACCCGTCGGCCTTCGACTCGCTGACCCTCCTCGGCTCCGGGCCCTCACGGCTGGTCGGCCCGCGCGCCGACCTGCTCGACCACCTCTCCCCGCTGCTCGACGCCGGCGGGGTGCCGCTGGTGCAGCAGACGCTGGAGCAGCTGGCGATGACCGACCCCAAGGCGCAGGAGGTGCCCGCCGCCACCCGCGCGTTCCTCGACCGCCGGTTCCTGGCCAACAGCGCCGCCGGCCTGCGCGGCATGGCCGACGCGATGACCACCGAGCCCGACCGGGTCGCCGAGCTGGCCGCCACCGGGGTCCCCGTCCTGGTCGCGCACGGCATCGCCGACGACGCGTGGGCCCCGGCCGTGCAGGAGGACATGGCCCGGCGGCTGGGCGCCCGGTACGAGGTGATCCCCGGGTCGATCCACTCCCCCGCCATCGAGAACCCGCCCCGGACGCTGGAGGTCCTGCAGGCCTTCTGGGCCTCGGTCCCCTCCCGCGCCGGGGACGGCCGGGACGCCACGGTGCGGTCGTGAGTCCGCCGGTGCGGTCGTGACCCCGGCGGTGCGGTGGTGAGCCCCTCGGCGCGCGAGTGGACCGCCGAGGAGGACCTGCTCGGCTTCTTCGGACCCGACAGCGTCACCTGGCGGGTGCACGCGGACCCCGTCTTCTCCGTCGGGGGTCTGCGGGCGCTGCTGCTGCAGGCGCTGCACCCGGTCGCGATGGACGGGGTGGCGACCTTCTCGGAGGGGTTCCGCAGCGACCCGTGGCCGCGGCTGGTCCGTACCGCCGCCTACGTCGACACCCTGACCTTCGGCACCCGCCGCGAGGCGGTGCGCGCCGTGCGGCGGGTGCGCGGCCTCCACCGGCGGCTGGCCGGTGTGGAGCCGACCAGCGGTCGCGCCTACCGCGTGGACGACCCGGACCTGCTGCTGTGGGTGCACTGCTGCGAGGTCGACTCGCTGCTCGACGCCGCCCGCCGGACCGGGGTGGTGCGGACCGACGCCGACGCCGACCGCTACGTCGCCGAGCAGGTGACCGCGGCGGTGCTCGTCGGCTGCACCCCGACCGACGTGCCCGGCAGCGTCGCCGAGCTGGCCGGCTACTTCGCCGCCGTCCGGCCGTCGCTGGCGGTGACGCCCGCCGCCCGCGACGCGCTGCGGCTGGTGGTGACGCCACCGATGCCGACGTGGGTGCGGTGGCTCACCCCGGCCCGCCCGGCGTGGGGCACCCTGGCGTCGCTGGCGGTCGCCACGCTGCCGCAGTGGGCCCGGCGGATGTACTCACTGCCCGGGCTCGGGGTCACCGACGCGGCGGCCACGGCCGCGCTGCGGGCCTTCCGGCAGGCGGTGCTGCGGCTGCCGCAGCGGGCCCGGCGCTCCCCGATCGTCTGGGCCGGACTCGAGCGGGTCGCCCGGGCGGTGCCCGTCAGCCCGTGAGGCGCGGCGACGTCGGGCTGCCGTCAGCCGGGGTCTCCTCGGCGAGGAAGCTCCACGTCTCCCGCGGCGGGGTGGCCGCCTGCCCGACCGGGCAGCTGGGCCGGAAGTCGCACCAGCCGCACTGCCGCCCCGGAGCAGCGGGGAACGCGGCGTCCGGGTCCTCGCCGGCGTCCAGCGCGGCGGTGGCCGTGGCGATGTCCGCGGCGATGTCCTCCGCGCGCCGCACGTGGTTGGCCAGCGACCGGTCGGTGTGCTCGAAGGCGGCCACCGTCCCGCTGGGCAGGTGGTGCAGCTCCACCCGGCTGCACGGCCGGCGCAGGGTGCGGCGGACGCCGAGCACGTAGGCGGCCAGCGCGGGTGACCCGCGGGCCTCGTCGTCGGTGCTGACCGACCGGCCGGTCTTGTAGTCCACGACCACCAGCTCGTCACCGCGCTGGTCGATGCGGTCGACCCGGCCCGACAGCGCCAGCCGCTCGGTGGTGGCGGCCACCTGCCGCTCGGTGCCGACCGGCTCGTCAGTGGGGTCGAGGCCTGCCACGTAGTCGGTGAGCCAGCCGGCGGCGCGGGCCCGCCACCGCTCGGCCTGCTCGGCGTCGCGGAACCCCGCCGTCGACCAGACGGAGTAGAGCAGCTGCCGGGCCGCCACCGGCGTCCGCTTCGACACGGGCAGCTCCCACCAGGAGCGCAGCGCCGCGTGCACCGCCGACCCGACGCTGTTGTGCGCCCACGCCGGCCCCCGGGGCGGGACCGGCCGGTCGACGTAGGCGTACCGGTACCGGCGCGGGCAGTCGGCGAACGCGGCCAGCTTGCTCGGCGTGGCCGGGAACAGCCGTCGGGGCATGCCCGGCATCTCCAGCTGCTCGCCTCCCACCCCACCACGCTAACCGCGGGGACCGACCGTGCCGCGTCAGTCCCGGTACGGCGCGGCGCCGGTGCCGGCGGCCAGCAGCGCCTCCAGCTGGTCGGGGGCGGTGGTGCAGGCGCCGATCGGCGTCGTCTTGTTGGTGCCGTGGTAGTCGCTGGAGCCGGTGACCAGCAGGCCCAGGTCGGTGGCCAGGTCACGCAGGTGGGCCCGCTCCTCCACGTCGTGGTCGGGGTGGTCGACCTCCAGGCCCAGCAACCCCGCCGCGACCATCGCCGCGATCGCCTCGTCACCGACCACCCGGCCCCTCTTGGTGGCCAGGCCGTGCGCGAAGACGGGCACCCCGCCGGCGGCGCGCACCAGGGCGATGCCGTCGAGGACGTCGGTGTCGGCCTTGGCCACGTAGAAGGGGCTGCGGTGGTGCAGCAGCGTGGCGAACGCGTGGTCGACGGACTCGACGACCCCGGCCTCGACCAGGGCCCGCGCGACGTGCGGCCGGCCCACCACGCCCCCGGCCGAGCGTTCCACGATCTCCGCCCACGCCACCGGGTAGCCGGCCTCGGAGAGGGCGGTCACGATCCGCTCCCCCCGGCCCAGCCGCTCGGTGCGCAACCGCGCCCGCTCCTCGGCCAGCGCCGGGTGTGCGGGGTCGAACAGGTAGGCCAGCAGGTGGACGCTGATCGGCGGCGCCCCGGCGGGGAACCAGCGGCACGACAGCTCCATGCCCGGGACGACGGTCAGCCCCGCGGGCCGCGCCGCCTCCGCCTCCGCCCACCCGCCGGTGGTGTCGTGGTCGGTGAGTGCGACGACGTCGAGGCCGGCGGCGGAGGCCGTGGCGAGCAGCTCGGCGGGGCTCTGGGTGCCGTCGGAGACCGACGAGTGGGTGTGGAGGTCGATCCGCATCACCGGTCAGCCTGCCGCACGGGGGGCGTTCCCGCCGGGGGGCCCGGCACTCAGCGTCGCCGTCCGGCCACCCGGGGGGCCCGTGGACGCCGTCGGATCGGCTGGGTGTCGCGGCGTCCTCCCTCGGGCCCCGGCCGCAGCGGGCTGCGCCGGCGTGGCTCGGGGTTGCCCTCGTCGTCGCCCGAGTCGGCGCCGTCACCGCCGAACAGCAGGTTGCTGACCTTGCGGTAGAGGAGGTCGGCGCGCGGCAGGTAGGTGATCTCCGACAGGGCCTGCTGCTGACCGGCGGACTCGAAGCGGAACGTGCCGTAGCCCAGCAGCTGGCCGAACAGCGTCTCCTTGTACGTCAGGTCGGTGATGCGGCGCAGCGGCAGCAGCGCGACCGTGCGCACGATGAGACCACTGGTCAGCAGCACCCGGCGGTTGGTGACGATGAAGTGCCGCATCCACCACTCGCCGACCCGCAGGCCCAGGTGGACCACGGCGCCGACGAGCACGAGGAAGCCGGCGGTCGTGGACACCTGGTTCTCACGGTCGAGCAGCAGCAGCCAGAGGCCGAGGGCGAGGAACGGCAGCGTCTTCACCACCGGCTCGATCAGCACCGCCCAGTGCCGGCGGGTGGCGATGACCGGGGGCTGCTCGTGCGGCAGCAGGTACTTGTCGGCGTCCTTGCTCCACCGCGGTTGCCGGCCGTCGGACGGCCGGGTGCCTGGCGGGCCGGACACGGCGGGCGGCTAGACCAGCGACCCGACGAAGGCCGCGAGGGACGACGCCGCGTCGCCGAGCGCCTGTCCGGCGGTCCGGACGATCTCGGCGGAGTTCTCCGGGGCCTGGATGACGTAGAAGACCACGAAGGCGACGACCAGCCAGGTGAGGACCTTCTTGAGGTTCACCGTCACCTCCGTGGGTGGGCATCGGGGTGCGGGGACGATGGTGTCCCCACAGCGGGCCCCATGGGTAACACAGGTCCCACGGGTCCCATCCGGGACACGCCGCCGGGGTTGCGGGCCGATGCGGTCCGGTCCGTCACGTCCCCGGCAGGAGGTGCTCGCTGGGCGGGCCCAGTGGCAGGTCGGGGTAGAGCCGTTCGCGGAGGTCGAGGAGGGTGAGCCGCTCGGCCAGCAGCCAGGCCGCGGACATCGGCCACATGACCAGCCACAACCACACGCCGTAAGCCTCCCCCACGAAGGCGGCCCGGTCGTCGGAGGTGGGCACCGCCCACAGCGGCGCGCGCTGGCCGGCGGCCTCGACGTCGGCCGAGGACGGCCCGGCGATGACGTCTCCGGGGTCGAGGCCCGGCAGCCCCGCGTAGCCGCACCCGACCCCGGTACCGGGCTCCTCGGCGACCAGGACGAGCTCCGCGGACCCGCCGAGGGGCGCCGGCCCGGCGCAGTCGACGACGATCGCGCGGGCGCCGGGCTCACCGCCCCAGGCCAGGCCGGTCACCGACCAGCCCGTCGGCATGGGGTCGGGCACCCAGGCCGGGACCCTCGCGTCGGCCGTCACCGCGGCGATGGCGTCGTGGCCGACGACCAGTGTGTGGTGCAGCGGCGTGACGGCGCCGTGCACGTGACACCAGGCCTGACCGGAGTTGCCGGGGCGCACGACCAGCCGCTCGCCGCACCGGGGACAGACCGTGGTCGCAGTCATCGGGCATCACCGTCCTGTGACCGGAGGGGTTCGTCAAGCGCGGCGCGGGGCGCCACGTGCGTACCGTGCCGGGCGTGCCAGCCGAGCCCGTTCCCACTCCGACGCCGCCGGTGGTCGCCTGCGTGGGGGCGGTGGTGCACGACGCGCGCGGCCGGCTGCTGCTCATCCGTCGCGGCCACGAGCCCAGCCGCGGGCTGTGGTCGGTGCCCGGTGGGCGGGTCGAGGCCGGGGAGTCCGCCGAGGCCGCCGTCGAGCGGGAGGTGCTCGAGGAGGCCGGCCTGCGGGTGCGGGCCGGTGCACCGGTCGGCCGGGTGCAGATCCCGGGCGCCGGCGTCGTCTACGACGTCGTCGACCTCGCCTGCACCCTGCTGGACCCGGACGCCGCGCCCGTCGCCGGGGACGACGCCGACGCGGTCGCCTTCGTCACTGCGGCCGACCTGGCGCACCTGGCCTGCACCCCGCGACTGGTGGAGACGCTGGGCGGGTGGGGCGTGCTGCCGGTCTGACCGCCCCGGCTCAGCGCGGCAGGGGCTGTGGACGCCCGGGCTGCTCGCCACCCCGGGCCTCGCCGTAGGAGCGCTTGGGCACCATGACCTTGCGCCGGAAGACGCAGACGACGGTGCCGTCCTGCTTGTACCCGATGGTCTCCACGTGCACGACGCCACGGTCGTCCTTCGACTTCGACTCGGTCTTGTCCAGCACCGTCGTCTCGCCGTAGACGGTGTCACCGTGGAACGTCGGCGCCACGTGCCGCAGCGACTCGACCTCGAGGTTGGCGATGGCCTTGCCCGAGACGTCCGGGACGCTCATCCCGAGCAGCAGCGAGTAGACGTAGTTGCCGACCACGACGTTCCTGCCGAAGTCGGTGGTCTCCGCCGCGTAGTGGGCGTCCAGGTGCAGCGGGTGGTGGTTCATGGTGAGCAGGCAGAACAGGTGGTCGTCGTACTCGGTGACGGTCTTGCCGGGCCAGTGCTTGTAGACGGCCCCGACCTCGAACTCCTCGTAGTACCGGCCGAACTGCATGCGCTGCGCTCCCGGTGTCGACCCTGCCGAGGGGCACGGACGGCCGGCGGGCCGGACCTCCGGGACGGGAGGGCCAGTTGCCCACCACGCGGCGTCGGTGACCCATCTGGACGGGCGCCGATCCTACGATGCCCCGGTGCCGCCGGTTGCCCCTGTCCGTGACCCCGGGGAGACCGGAGTCCTGACCCTCTCCGCCCGCGGCCGCGCGGTGCGGCTGGCCGCCTCGGCCCTCGTGCTGGCGCTGCTGCTCGGCGGCACGCTGTGGGGAACCGACGCGGACTTCCCCTTCGGACCGTTCCGCATGTACTCGACGCGGGCCGACCCCGACCGCCCGGTGGTGTCCACCCGCGTGATCGGGCTGACCGCCGCGGGCGAGGAGGTGCGGCTCTCCGGTGGCGAGGTCGGCCTGCGCCGGGCCGAGTTCGAGGGCCAGCTCCCCCGGCTGGTCGACCGGCCGGAGCTGCTGACCCTGCTCGCCGAGACCTACGCCGACCACCACCCGGACGCCCAGCCCCTCGTGGAGGTGCAGGTCGTGCAGCGCCGCTACGAGCTGGTCGACGGCCGGCAGACCGGCGAGGCCACCGACCGCGTCCTCGTCGCCCAGGAACTGGAGGGCACCCCGTGAGCGGCAGCGCGTCGACCGGCGCGCCCACCGGGGGCACCGGACCGGCGACCGGCGACGGGCCGGGGCGGTCGTCGGGCTGGTGGTTCCGGCCGGTCCCGCTGGCCCGGATCGCGGTCTTCCGGACCATCGTCTACCTGTTCGTCCCGGTCGACGTCTTCCTGACCACGGCGTGGGTGCGGGCGCACGCCGACGTCCCGACCGAGTACTACCAGCCCCTCACGATCGGCCAGCTGCTGCCGCTGCCGACGCCGACCACCACGGTCGTGCACGTCGTCCAGTGGGCGCTGGTGGTCACGGCACTGGTCGCGGCGACCGGCCGGGCGCCCCGTCTGCTGGGTTCTGCGGTGTTCCTCCTCTACCTCGAGTGGATGGTCATCGCGATGAGCTACGGCAAGGTCGACCACGACCGCATCGCCTACCTCGTGGCGCTCGCTGTGCTGCCCACCATCGGACGCGTGCGCTGGCGGGACCGGCGCACCTCGGAGGCGGCCGGCTGGGCCATGGCGGCGGTGTTCGTCACCGTCATGCTCACCTACTTCCTCGCGGCCTGGGCGAAGATGCGCTTCGGCGGCTGGGACTGGGCCACCGGCTCGACGCTGGCCCGCGCCATCGTGCGCCGGGGCACGGTGCTGTCGGACTGGACCCTCGAGGTGCCCGGGCTGCTCGTGGCCGCCCAGTGGGCGATGCTCGTCCTGGAGTTCGCTGCACCGCTGATGCTGCTCGTCTGGTCCAACCGCGCCCGGGTGGCGCTCGTGGTCTTCCTGCTGGGCTTCCACCTCGCGGTCTTCGCCAGCGTGAAGATCATCTTCCTCCCGCACTGCGTGGCGATCCTGTCGATCCTGCCGTGGGAGCGGCTGCCGGACGCGGCCCGGCAGGTGCGGGAGCGGGCCGGGCGCCGTCGTCCGGCGGCGGTGCAGCCGGCCGGCGCCGCACCACCGGGCTGACCTCCTCGCCGGCTCACAGGAGCGCGCTGATCCGGGCCGCCACGTCCGCCTCGTGCTGCTGGTAGGACGCGGCCACACCGTCGAGCAGGGTGCCCATGCCGGTGAGCGCGTCGCTCACCCCCTGCGCGCTGAGCCGCCACTGCTCGTAGAGCTCGGTGAACCGCAGTGCTGCCTGGCTGTCGGTCCACCCGTCGAGCACCGACGCGTTGACGCTGCTGGACAGGGTGACGTGCCGCGCGGCGGTGTCGGACGCCTCGGCCCGGCACTGCCCGGCCATCGACTGCAGGGTGGCGATGTCGACCTTCACGGTTCCTCCTCGGTCCGGGTACCTCCCGGTCGCTGCGCACGCTAGGCACGGGGGACGCGACACCGGCCCCGGTCGTCCACAGCGGGCCCCGCCGTCCACAACCGGCGGTGCTCCCGCCCGCCGCGGCTCCCGGACGGCCACGGTCGTCGCGTGCCCGCCTCCACCACCCCCGCGCCGCCCACCGCCCGTTGCTGGACCGTCGTCACGTCCGACGGCACGGTGGACGTGGAGGTCGTGGCGACCGACGACCAGCGACTGGACGCGGTGCTCCCCGGGCTCGCCGCCGCGCTGGATCTGCCGTCCGCCGAGCTGTGGTCCGGGTCGACGCGCCTGCCCGCCGCACACCCGCTGAGCGATGCCGCCCTGCTGCACGGGGCGGTGCTCGGCCTGGGCCGTCCCGGTCCCCGCACCGGTGACCGGGAGCGTCACAGCGCACTCGAACTGCACGTCGTGGGCGGACCGGAGGCGGGCCGGGCGCTCCCCCTGTCCCGCGGGCGGCAGGTGGTGGGCCGCGGGAGCGTCGCCGACATCCCGCTGGCCGATCCCGACGTCTCCCGCCGGCACCTGCTCGTGGAGGTCGGCTCCGGCGAGCTCACCGTGACCGACCTGGGGTCGACGAACGGCAGCCGGCTCGAGGACGACCTCCTCGACGACCGGCCTCGTGCCTGGCCGCACGGATCGGTGGTCCGGGTCGGCGCCAGCACGCTGGTCCCGGCCGGGCCCGGCAGCATCCGGGCAGCGGTGCAGGTGGCGCCCGGCGGTCGCCTGCAGCTGCGACCGCCACCGCGCCTGGAGCCGCGCCGCGCGGAGGTCGAGATCGCCGCCCCTGCGGCACCGGCCACCCACCCGCGGCGCCGGCTGGCCTGGGTCGCCGTGCTCCTCCCCACTCTCGGCGGGGTGCTGCTCGCCTGGCTGCTGGCCACGCCCACCTTCCTGTTCTTCGCCCTCCTCAGCCCGGTCGTCGCGATCGGCACCTGGCTCTCGGACCGGTGGACGGGTCGCCGCGACCGGCGCAGGACGGCGGCGGCGCACGCCGCGGAGGTCGAGGACGCCCGGGCCCGCCTGCGGGCGGCGCTCCGCTCCGACGTGCAGACCGCGCGCACGGTGCACCCCGACCTGGCCACGCTCGCCACGGCCGCGCGGCGCCGGTCCGCTCCCCTGTGGCAGCGCCGGGCAGGAGACGGCGACGCGCTGACCGTGCGCCTGGGCAGCGCCCCCGGCCCGTCCACGGTCACCTACGTCCAGGCCGACGGCACACGGGAGCGGCAGACCGCCGCACAGGTTCCGGTCGTCGTGGCGCTCGGCACCACCGGAGGGCTGGCCGTCGCCGGACCGCGGTCGCACGTGGTGGGCCTGCTGTCGGGCATCGTCGCCCAACTGGTCGTCCTGCACGCGCCCGGCGAGGTCGACCTCGCCCTGCTCACCAGCACCGCGCACCTGCCGGCCTGGTCGTGGCTGCGCTGGCTGCCGCACCTGCAGGGCGGTGGCGTGCACGTCACCGGCGGTCCGGGGCACGCCGACGACGCCGCACTGGCCCGATGGCTCACCACGACCGCGGCGGGTCGGCCAGCCGTCCCCGGCCAGGACGGTCCGGTCGCGGGCAGCGGCGCCGAGGGTCGCGCGGGCCCGCTGGTGGTCGTGCTGGACCGTCCGGCCGGGCCGCGGCTGACCGCCGCTCTGCGCGCGGCCCGCGACGCGGGCGTCGTCACCCTGACCTGCGGGCCGTCGCTGCACCGCCTGCCGGCGGCGCCCGATGCCGTGCTGCAACTCGCCGGGGAGACCGGGGACTCCGCCACCCTGCACCGCGCCGGAGCCGCCGAGCAGACGGGCATCACCGTCGACCGCCTCCCGGCCCCGCTGGCCGACGTCCTGGCCCGCGACCTCGCCCCGCTCGCACCGTCCTCCACCGGGCGCGCCCTCCCCCGCCGGGTCCGGCTGCTCGACCTCGCCGGCCCCGGCCTGCAGGTCACCGACGGCGGACCGACCGGCCGGTGGTCCCGCGGCCGCGACCGCCTCGTCACCCCCCTCGGACGCACGGCCGACGGGCCGTTGACCGTCGACCTGTGCCGCCAGGGGCCGCACGTGCTCGTCGCGGGGACGACGGGCTCCGGCAAGTCCGAGCTCCTGCAGACGCTGGTCGCCGGCTTGGCGCTCGGCCACCCACCGGACCGCTGCTCGTTCCTGCTGGTGGACTACAAGGGAGGGGCGGCCTTCGCCGAGGCCGCCGCCCTGCCCCACACCGTGGGTCTGCTCACCGACCTCGACGGCGCGACCACCGCCCGGGCGCTGCGCTCCCTCAGCGCCGAGCTGACCCGACGCGAGGCGCTGCTGGCCGGGCACCGCGTGTCCGACATCGCCGCACTGCCCGACCACGTGTCGCTGGCCCGCCTGGTCATCGTCGTCGACGAGTTCGCCGGCCTGGCCGAGGAGCTGCCTGCGTTCGTCCCCGGCCTGGTCGGGATCGCCCAGCGCGGGCGGTCCCTCGGGGTGCACCTGGTCCTGGCCACCCAACGCCCGGGCGGCATCGTGTCACCGGAGATCCGCGCCAACTGCACGCTGCGGATCTGCCTGCGCACGACCGGCGAGGCCGACTCCCGGGACGTGCTGGGCAGCCCGTCGGCCGCCTTCCTCCCCACGGACACACCGGGTCGCGCCTACCTGCGGGAGGGCGGCGGCCCGCCGGTCCTGTTCCAGGCGGCGCGCGTCGCCGGCCCGGCACGGCGCCGCGACGACCACGAGCCGCGGGTGCGCCTATGGACCTGGCCGGTGCCGCAGCGCGGGGACGAGGTGGAGCCGCCGGCCGGCGCCACCGACCTCGCGCGGCTGACCGAGGCCCTGGGCCGCCTCGCGACCGCGTCGGGGACTCCCCGCCCGCACCGGCCGTGGTGCCCGCCGCTTCCCGACGCGGTCCGTGCCGAGGACCTGCCCCCGGACCCCGGCGGGACGCCGGGCGGTGCCGGCGGACACCGCCTGCGGATCGGCCTGGTCGACCGGCCCGACGCCCAGTCCCAGCAACCGCTGGTCCTGGACCTGGAACGCGGCAGGGCGTGGCTCGCCGTCGGCGGTGCGCGCAGCGGCCGGACCACCTTCCTGCGGACCGTGCTCGGGGAGGCCGTCACCACCTGCTCCCCCGAGGACCTGCACGTCCACGTGCTGGACCACGGCGGGGGCGCGCTCGCCGCGGCCGCGGCGGAACTGCCGCACACCGGGACGACGGTCGGCGGCGCGGACGCACTGCGCACCGTCCGGCTGCTCGACCGCCTGACCCAGGAGGTGGCCGCCCGCCGGGCCGGGTCGTCGCCGGACAGGCGGCCCCACCTCCTGCTCCTGGTCGACGGGGTGGAGGGGCTCAGCAGCCTGCTCGACGAGGCCGACCCGGCCACCGGCTCGGCGGGGCTGCTGCGCCTGGTCCGGGACGGCGCGGCGGCCGGCCTGACCTGCCTCCTGACCGCCGAGCGGGCCGTCCCCGGCGGCCGCCTGGCCGGGGCGGTCGGCACCCGGCTGGTGCTGCCGCTGCCGGACCGGGCCGACTACGCCGTCGCCGGGGTCCCGGCCCGCCACGTCCCGGACCACCGGCCACCGGGGCGGGCCCTGCTGGGCGACGACGGCCTGGAGTGCCAGCTCGCGCTGCCCCGCCCACTACCGCCGGCCGGGTCCGCGCCCGTTCCTCCGGGGCGGCGGGCCCTGCGCATCGCGGAGTTGTCGGCTGCTCCCGTGCTGCCCCTGCCCGGGCGGACCGGTGCCGACGCCGTCCTGCGGCTGCCCCTGGGGCCGGGTGGTGACGAGGGCGCGGCGCTCGAGGTGGACCTCGCCGACGCCGGTGGACTGCTGGTCGTCGGCCCTCCAGGCAGCGGGCGCAGCACCGCTCTGGACGGCTTCGCCGCCCACCTGGACAGCGGCGGTCTGCCGGTGTTGCACGTCGTCCGTGCCGAGCCACAGCCGCCGGCGGGTGCCGCGACGACCCTGGCGTGCACGGACGTGGACCGGTGGCGGTCCTGGCTGGGGTCGCTGCGCGGTGGAACCGGCGCCGTCGTCGTCGACGACCTCGGCGCCGTGGCCGACTCGCCGGTCCTGACCGCGATGGGCGCCACCGGGGCCACCGACCGGGTGGTCGTCCTGGCGGCCGGGACGGCTCCGGAGCTGGCCGGCGTGTACCGGGGGCCGGTCCCCGCGCTCCGGCGGCGCCGCAGCGGGCTGCTGCTGTGCCCGGGCCCGGGTGACGCCGACCTGCTCGGCACCCGGCTCCCGCGGACCGCGCTCCCCCGCCGTCCCGGTTCCGGCTGGCTGGTCACGGCCGGGGTGCCGCAGCGGGTGCAGGTCGCCCGTCGTGGCCACCCCGCAGCGGCCGGGGCCGGCGCTCCGCCGCGGCTCGCGCCGACCATCCGGTGAGCAGGGGTATGGGCGCCCGGTCAGAGCAGCTCGAGGACCGTGCCGATCTCCTGGCTGGCGTACCAGGCGAGCTCGTGCCCCTCGGCCTGGTCGACGACGAACTGCGCGTCCTCGCTGCCCAGGTCGGCCTCGAGGACGACGTTGACCGCGGCCCGCACGTCCTCCTCCGCGTCGGCCCCGTCGATGTGCGCACTGGCGACGTCGCGCAGGGCGACGTCACCGGTGACCCGTACGGCGCCGGGCTCGGTGTCGGGGTCGTCGATCTCGGTGACCGCGGCGTCGGCGACGTCGGCGGCGAGCACCACCCGGCGGCGGACCGCGGCGGGGTCGATGTCGAGCAGGCGCAGGCTGGCGCGGGCGGCGCCCAGGAGGGCTGCGTACTCCAGCTCCTCGACGTCGGCCCCCGCGTCGCTCACGGCGTAGAACTCGCGCAGCCGTGGGGTCACCGCGAAGGCGGTGTGCGGGCCGGCCAGGCGCCCGTCGTCCACGAGGGTCCGCAGGACGCTCGTCGTCGCAGGCAGATACACACGCACCGGGCTGGCTCCTCTTCGCTGACGGTCAGCGCGACGGTATCCCGGCGGCCGGCGGCGCCGTCCGCCCTCGGCTCAGCCGGCGGTCTCGACCAGCGTCGCGATCTCCTGCTCGATGAGGTCGGCCAGCACGTCGACGTCGGCGACGCTGTCCCGGTCGGCGTTCAGCCCGAAGAAGACCCGGCCGTCGTAGCTGGTGATGCCGACCGACAGGCCCTGTCCCGGCGCCAGCGGCACCACGGGGAAGACCTCCAGCACCCGACCCCCGGCCGCGTAGAGCGGCTGCTGCGGTCCCGGCACGTTGGTGATCACCATGTTCGACACGCGGCGGGACAGGCCTCGCGCCGCCCGGGCTCCGAGGGCGTGCAGCGTGGGCGGGGCGAAGCCGGTCAGGGCGATCAGCGTCTGGGCGCCGACCGAGCGGCCCTGCTGGTTCACCGCCCGCATGGCGTAGCTGATCCGCGCGAGGCGCACCCGCGGGTTCGGCTCACCGACCGGCAGGTCGACGAGGTAGCTGGAGACCCGGTTGCCAGGGGCGTCCTCCTCGCCCTGCACGGAGACCGGGACCATGGCGCGCACCGAGGTGGACCCGAGCACGGCCTGCCCGCGCGACAGCAGCCAGTCGCGCAGCGCCCCGGCGACCACGGTGAGCAGGACGTCGTTGACCGTCCCGCCGTGGGCCTTGCGCACCTGCTTGAGGTCGTCGAGGTCCGCGCGGGCCACCGCGACCCGCCGCTGACTGCCGTTGGTGGCGTTCAGCGGACTGCGCGGCGCGGCGGACAGCGCCGACCGGGCGGCCCGGGCCACGCCACCCACGGTGCTGCCGACGCGCAGACCGGTGGCCTGCAGGTCGGCGACGGCGTGCCGTGCGGTCTCCACGACCGCCGTGGGCCGGGTGACGTACTCGTCCACCGCGTCGCGGACCAGTCGCAGGGCGCTCGGCAGCCGACGGGGGCGCCACGGCTCCGGCTCGGGCAGCACGGCGTCCGGGGCGGGGTCCAGCAGCACCTGCCCGATGTCCACGGCGCCGAGTCCGTCGACCAGCGCCGGGTGGGTCTTGGTGACGACGGCGACCCGCCCGTCCGCGAGGCCCTCCACGAGGTAGAGCTCCCACAGCGGACGGCCGCGGTCCAGCGGTCGCGCCGTCACCCGCGAGACCAGGTCGAGCAGCTGCGCCTGGGTGCCCGGACGCGGCACCGCCGACCGCCGCACGTGGTACTCGGCGTCGAAGTCGGGGTCGTCCGCCCACACCGGGTTGGCCAGGTGCCCGGGCACCTCCAGGACACGCTGCCGGTAGCGCGGGACCAGGGGCAGCCGGGCCTCGACGAGCGCGGCGATGGCCTCCAGCCCGCCCGGCGGTGGCTCGAGCACCAGCACGCCGGCCACGTGCATGGGGCTGTCCGGCCGTTCGAGGTGGAGGAACGACGCGTCCAGGGTGGTCAGTCGCTGCACCATCTGCCTCCTCCCGGTCGGGGGCCCACGCTACGACGGCGCCGAACCGGTCGGCACCCGCTGCGGGATCGCCCCCGGTCGGCCCGGGCACCCCGGCGCCGGGCCGGCGGGCCACCGGTCACCGCCCTGGCGGGTCCGACGCGCACGGGCGCACGTCAGCCGGCTCGCCGCGCCGCGCCGATGCGGCGGCGGCCGGTCGTCGGCGCGGGCACGCCGGCGACGACCGCGGCCAGGGCCCGCAGCTCGGTCCGCAACGGTGACGCCGGTGCCACCTCGGCGAGGGTCCGCCCCTCCGCGAGCGCCGCGTCGGTCGCGCGCCGGTCCGCGGGCAGGAAGGCGGTCACCGGGTGTCCGGCGAACCGGTCCAGCGCCTCGGCGATCTCCCGTCGCGGGTCGCCGGGCACCGGGCCACGACGGACCTGGTTGACCACGACCACCGGCTCGACACCCGGGACGGCGTCCCGCAGCCCGCCGAGCGCGCGGATGGTCCGCTGCAGGGCCACCGGGTCGGCGCCGCTGACGCAGAGCACCGTGTCCGCCGCCTCCAGGACCGTCAGCGTGACCCCGTTGCGGCGCGGCGCCGCGGTGTCGAAGGAGAGCTCCTCGTCCTCCTCGAGGTTGAAGGAGCAGTCGACGACGGTCAGGTCCGCGGTGCGGCGGGCCTCCTCGAGCACCGCCGCCACACCGTGGGGCCGCAGCTCGGGCCAGCGGTCGGCGCGCGCCAGTCCGGTCAGGACGCCCAGCCGCGGGCGCACGGCCCAGGCCAGGCGGGTCAGCGCCGCGTCGTCGAGCGTCCCCGCCGCGGCCTGGCGGGCCGCGCCGGCGAGCCCCGGCGACTCGTCGAGCAGGCCCAGCACCTGGGCCACCACCCCGCCGTACACGTCGGCGTCGACCAGCAGCGTCCGGACGTCGAGCCGGGCCGCCTCGTCGGCGAGCCCCACCGCGACCGTCGTGCGCCCCGGGGCGCCCGTCGGCCCCCACACCGCGACCAGCCGGCCCGCGCCCGGCTGCCGCTCCACGGAGGTAGCAGGCGGTGCCGCTGCGGGCAGGGCCGCGCGGGGGTCCGCGATGTCCCGGCCGGGGCGCGGCCCGCCGGTGACCGCGTCGCGCAGCGCCCGGGCGATGCCGTCGGGTCCGGTGTCGGCCGGCAGCACGTGGACCACGCCGAGCGCGCGCAGCCGGTCCGCCGCCCGGTCGTCGCCCGGATCGACCAGCCCGACCACGGCGACACCGGCCGCGGCCAGGCGGGAGACCGCGTCGGCGTCCAGCCGTCGCAGGTCGGCGGACAGCAGTGCCGCCTGGCCGGTGCCCGTGGCGGCGGCCGCGAGCAGCTCCGCGACGTCGACGCACCGGCGGACGACGGTGACCCCGTGGTCGGTCCGGTCCAGCGCACCGACCAGCGCCGACTCCCACCCCGCCCCGGTGACGGCGGTGAAGACCTGCACCGCCATCAGGGCACCGGCTCCGTCGCGGCGTCGGGCTGCCCCGGCACGGACGCACCGGCCGGCGTCCCGGCCGCGGGCTGCCCCGCCGCTCCCGCGCCCGGTGCGGACGCGGCCGGGGCGCCGGTGGGCACGGTGCCCGCGCCGTCGGGCGACACGGCGTCCACCGACTCGTGCACGACCACGACCAGCGGCCGGCCGGCGATGGCCCCGAGCACCGCCGAGGCGCGGCCGGCCGGCACGGACACCACCACCTGGACCGTCGTCGTGGCCGTGGAGAGCACCCCCTCGGCCCGCCCGGACAGCGCCTGGACCGGAGCCGCGCCGACGACCAGGGAGACGTCGGAGGGGCCGGTGGCGCCGACCGCCGGGTCCGCCACGGCGTAGACGTCCACCACCTGGCCGCGGACCAGCCCCGGCGGGACGTAGGCCGCCTGCACCGGCAGGGCCACCTGGACGAGTTCGGCCGGCTCCTCGAGGGAGGCACGGGGCACCAGCTCACCGGCTCCCACCGCCCGCGCGAGCGTGCGGCCCTCGGGCCGCGTGCTGGCCGCCAGGTACGCCTCCGCGGCGCCGTCGAGCCGGACGTCGACGGCGACGAGGTCGGCCGCCGTCAGGACCGTGCCGGCGGCGAGGTCGCCGGTGGCCGACCAGACGGGCACGGTGGCGTCGGCGGCGCTGACCACGCGGGCGCCCAGCAGCACCGACCCCAGCACGAGGAGGAGCCCCAGCACGAGGCGCAGGTCCAGCCAGCGCGGCGGTCGCACCCGCCGGGGCACCGGCCCCGCGCCCGGATCGGCCGGACGCGGCAGGGTGGGGATGGTGCTCGGCGAGCTCACGGCCAGCGGTTCCTCCGGGCTCCGGATCGTTGTCCACGACCTCGTTTTGGGACGGTCGGACGCAGATGATGCGACACGGACGCGTATCGCCGCAGCCGCTGTCCACACGTTCGGGTGTGGACGCCGCGCATGCCACTCGGACGGGGCTGCCAGACTGGGCCGGACCGGACGGAGAGACCCGATGCCCACACCGCGCTTCCTGACCCTCGACGACGTCGCCGAGATCCTCAACGTGTCGTGGTCGCAGGCCTACGCGCTCGTCCGCCGCAAGGAGCTCATCGCCATCCAGATCGGCGGCCGCGGCCAGTGGCGCGTGGAGGTCGACGAACTGGAGCGGTTCATCCAGCAGAAGTACGCCGAGGCCCGCGCCGGCACCGCACCGGAGCAGCCCGCCACCGCGGAGTCCGACGAGCCCGTCGAGCAGGACGCCGAGAGCACCTCCCCGGCCACCGGCGGTCGCCGCCGACGCTGACCCGGGTCAGACCAGACCGGGCGCGAGGGTCCGCACCACCGCGACCGCCGGGAGCGCCACCACCCGCACGCCCCGCACGGCGTCGGCACGTCGGGGCTGGTCGGCGTCGTGCTCGGCGAGCTCGAGGAAGTCCGCACCCACACCGTCGACGGTGCCGACGTGCACGGCGCCGTCGTCGAGGACCACCTGGACGACGGCCCGGTCGCGGGCCAGACCGCGCAGCGCCCGCCGCATGTCCAGCCGTCCCCGCACCGCCCCCGCAGGGACCGGTGGCGCCGTCTCCCGGCCCAGGCCGGCCACCGACCGCACCGCCGCGAACGCCACGAGCACCTCGCGCCGGACGTCGTCGGTCAGCAGCAGCCAGTCGCTGCCGACGTCGGTGAGCGTCCCCGCCACGTCACCGGCGCCACGACACCGCAGCGCGACGGGCCGGCCCACCGACCCCGCCACCCGGTCGGTCAGCCGGACCCCGCCGAGCTCCGCCCGGCGACGGGACCCGTCCTCGGCCCGCTCCGCCGCCGACTCGGCGGCGTCGAACTCGGCCTGCAGATCGGCGAACAGCTGCTGCCAGCGCATCGTGCACCTCCTCCGCCCAGCGTAGTTCCATTCCAACTCTTGCGTTTGCTTGCATTTGCATGGTTTGGTCTCGTTCCCGTCGCGATGTCGAGGAGGAGACATGTCGATCCGACGCCTGTTGGGCACGGGCCTGGCGATGGCCGCGGTCGCGGTGGCCCTCCGCGCCGTCACCCCCGACCTCGGCTGGGTGGCGGCCTCCGGACTGGGCCTCCAGCGGGCCGCCGACACCCGGGGCGCCGAGACGCTCCTGGTCGGTGGGGTGGCCGCGGTCGCGTGGACCGTCTGGGCCTGGGGCCTGCTCGGCCTCGTCCTGACCGCCCTGTCGACGGTCCCAGGCGCGGTCGGCGCCCTCTCCCGCGGGCTCACCCGGCATGTCCTCCCCGCCGGCGCGCGGCGCGCAGCGGCCGTGGCGCTCGGCGTCGGCCTGGCCGCCGGAGCGCCCCTCCTGACCGCGTGCGGACCCGGTTCCGCGGCCGCGGCGCCGGCGGCGACCGCAGAGCCCGCGGGGACCGCGGAGCCGACTCCTCCCGGCACCGTCGCGGACCGGCCCGGCCCGATCGCGGACTGGCCAGGCCCGATCGGGGACTCGCCCGGCCCCGTCGCGGACTGGTCGTCGGCGACCGGCCGCGCGCCGGCAGGGACACCCCCGGCTCCCGCACCGCCCCCGGCGGCAGCGGAGTCCGCGCCCCCGGCCACGGAGCCCACGCCCCCGACCGTCGCCCCGGCGCCACCCGCGCCGGCACCGGCCACCGCCCCCACCACCGGGGCCGGCGGACCGTCCGCGGCCGTCCCCGACTGGCCCCTGCCGGCGCCCGGCACCCACGTGGTCCTGCGCGGGGAGTGCCTGTGGGGCATCGCCTCCGCCGACCTGCGGGAGCGCACCGGCCGCACACCCGCGGGCGGCGAGGTCGCGGCCGCCGTCCACGCCTGGTGGCAGGCGAACACGGCGGTGATCGGCCCGGACCCCGACGTCCTGCTGCCCGGGCAGGTCCTGCACCCGCCGGCGGCGCCGTGACCGCCGTCCCGAACCGAGCCCACCCCGACCACGGAGCACCCAACCGATGACCGCGTCCCCCTCCCCCACCGCACCGGCTCCGGCCGACCCGCGACCGACCCCCGCCGCTGCGTTGCGCCTGGTCGTCGTGCCGACCCCCCAACCGCCGCTGGACGTCGAGCCGGTCCGTCGGCTGGTCCTCCCCGGTGTCGCGGTGCCCCGCCCGGCACACCGCCCGGGTCCGCGACCGCGGCCCGACAGCGGCCCGGCCGGCTACCCGACCGGCTTCGAGCCGTCCTGGTCCGGGCGCGCCGACCTGCCCGACCCGCACCTGGCCGGCCGTCGGCTGCTCCTGCTGACCCTCGAGGCACTCATCGGGCGTCGACCGCTCAGCCAGGTCCAGCCGCTGACGTCCGTCGGCGTGTTCGCCGCCCTGGCCAGCGGGCGCCGGCCGCGCTGGTGCTCGGGCGGCGCCGCCCCGGTGCTGCTGGGCCGCGTGCACGTCTGCGAGCCGGTCGACGGGGTCGCGGAGGTCACCGCCGTGGCCCGCCGCTCCGGCCGCGCGCACGCGGTGGCCGCACGGCTGGAGGGCATCGACGGTCGGTGGCGCTGCACCGCCCTGCAGATCGGCTGAGGGCCGGCGCAGACGACGACGCCCCCGCCGGGTGGACCGGCGGGGGCGTCGTCTCCGTCCCAGGCGCCGCCGCGAGCGGTGGCGGGACGAGGACCTCTCAGGCGCCGGAGGGGGCTCCGTGGCAGGACTTGTACTTCCTGCCCGACCCGCAGGGGCACGGCGCGTTGCGCGCCGGCTCCTTGGTGCCGGTGACCGTCGCCGTCTTCGCCGCCTTGGCCGGACCGCTCTCCTTGGGTGAGGCGTCCAGGCTCGGCGCCGAGTAGCTCAGCTGCTCGTCCGACCGGCGCGGCTCCTCCAGGCCCTTGACCGCGAGCTGCGGTGCCGGACCGGCCGACGCCGGCTCGGCGGCGGGAGCGGCCTCGGCGGGCCGGGCCGTGGCGGCCGACGACCGGCGGGCGGTCGGGGCCTTCGCCGGCGTTGCGGCGGGGGCCTCGGCCGGCGTGGCGGCGGGGGCCGGCCCCGCGGCCGCTGCCGGCGCCGCGGTCTCCGCCGGCGCGGGGGTGGCGGGAGCAGGAGCCGCGACGGGGGCCTGGGCCGCGGCGGCTGCGGGAGCGACCGCGCCGTCGCCGCCGGCAGCAGCCGCCTGCGCCGCCTTCGCGGCCGCGGCCTGGCGGGCCAGCACCCGCGCCGTCCCCTGCTGGGCGGCGGCCAGCGCCTTGGCCTCGGCCTCGGCCTGCTTGGCCGCGGCCTCCGCCTCCTGCTGCTCCTTGGTCTTGACCTCCAGGTTGAACAGGAAGCCGACCGACTCCTCCTTGATGCCGTCGAGCATCTGGTTGAACATGTCGTAGCCCTCGCGCTGGTACTCCACGACCGGGTCGCGGTTGGCCATCGCGCGCAGGTGGATGCCGGCCCGCAGGTAGTCCATCTCGTAGAGGTGCTCGCGCCACTTGCGGTCCAGCACCGACAGCAGCACCCGCCGCTCGAGCTCGCGCATGACCTGCGAGCCGAGGGTCGTCTCCCGCTCCTCGTAGGCGCGGTGGACGTCGTCGAGCAGCTCGCGCTTGAGGACGTCGGCGGTCAGCGCGGCCTGGTCGCCGTCGGCCACGCGGTCGATCAGCTCGTCGCGGTCCAGGCCCACCGGGTAGAGGGCCTTGAGGCCGGTCCACAGCTGCTCGAGGTCCCAGTCCTCGGCGTAGCCGGTCTCGGTCGCGCCGTCGACGTAGGCGCTGATCACGTCGTCGACCATCGCCCGCACCTGCTCGTGCAGGTCCTGTCCGTCGAGCACCTTGCGCCGCTCGTCGTAGATGACGGTGCGCTGGCGGTTGAGGACCTCGTCGTACTTGAGGACGTCCTTGCGGACCTCGAAGTTCTGCTGCTCGACCTGGGTCTGCGCCGAGCGGATCGCCCGGGTGACCATCTTCGACTCGATCGGCTGGTCGTCGGGGACCCGCAGCGTGGTCATCATCGACTCGAGCATCGGGCCGTTGAACCGGCGCATGAGGTCGTCGCCCAGCGACAGGTAGAACCGCGACTCACCCGGGTCGCCCTGCCGGCCCGAGCGGCCGCGCAGCTGGTTGTCGATGCGCCGGCTCTCGTGCCGCTCGGTGCCCAGCACGTACAGACCGCCGGCCTCGGCGACCTGCTCGTGCTCGGCCTTGACCTGTTCCTTGGCGGTGGCCAGCGCCTCGTCCCAGGCGGCCTCGTACTCCTCCGGCGTCTCCGCCGGCGACAGCCCGCGGGCCCGCAGCGTCTCGTCGGCGATGAAGTCGGGGTTGCCGCCGAGCTGGATGTCGGTACCGCGACCGGCCATGTTGGTGGCCACGGTGACCGCGCCCAGCCGCCCGGCCTGGGCGACGATGTGCGCCTCCCGCGCGTGGTTCTTGGCGTTCAGGACCTCGTGCGGGATCCCGCGGCGCAGCAGCAGCTTGGAGAGCACCTCGGACTTCTCCACGCTGGCGGTGCCGACCAGCACCGGCTGGCCCTTCTCGTGCCGCTCGGCGATGTCGTCGATGACCGCGTCGAACTTCGCCGACTCGGTCTTGTAGATGACGTCGGAGCGGTCCGCGCGGATCATCGGCCGGTTCGTCGGGATGGGGACGACGCCCAGCTTGTAGGTCTGGGAGAGCTCGGCGGCCTCGGTCTGGGCCGTGCCGGTCATCCCGGAGAGCTTCTCGTAGAGCCGGAAGAAGTTCTGCAGGGTGATCGTGGCGAGCGTCTGGTTCTCGTCCTTGATCTGCACCTTCTCCTTGGCCTCGATGGCCTGGTGCATGCCCTCGTTGTAGCGCCGTCCGGCGAGCACCCGGCCGGTGAACTCGTCGACGATGAGCACCTCGCCGTTGGTGACGATGTACTGCTGGTCGCGGTGGTAGAGCTCCTTGGCCTTCAGCGCGTTGTTCAGGTAGCTGATCAGCGGGGAGTTGACCGCCTCGTAGAGGTTGTCGATGCCCAGCTGGTCCTCGACGAACTCCACGCCCTCCTCGGTGACGGCGACCGTGCGCTTGGCCTCCTCCACCTCGTAGTGGGTGTCCCGCTTCATCATCGGCACGATCCGCGCGAACTCGACGTACCACTTGCCGGCCGACTCGGCCGGGCCGCTGATGATCAGCGGGGTGCGCGCCTCGTCGATGAGGATGGAGTCGACCTCGTCGACGATCGCGTAGTGGTGCCCGCGCTGCACCAGGTCGGCCTTGTTCCAGGCCATGTTGTCGCGCAGGTAGTCGAAGCCGAACTCGTTGTTCGTGCCGTAGGTGATGTCGCAGGCGTACTGCTCGCGGCGGTGCGCCGGGCGCTCGCCGGAGAGGATCGTGCCCACCGACAGGCCGAGGAAGCGGTGCACCCGGCCCATCTGCTCGGCGTCGCGCTGGGCGAGGTAGTCGTTGACCGTGACGATGTGCACGCCGTTGCCGGTCAGGGCGTTGAGGTAGGCCGGGAGGACGCCGGTCAGCGTCTTGCCCTCACCGGTGCGCATCTCGGCGATGTTGCCCAGGTGCAGCGCGGCGCCGCCCATGATCTGGACGCGGAAGTGCCGCTGGCCGAGCGTCCGGGTGGCGGCCTCGCGGACGACGGCGAAGGCCTCCGGCAGGAGGTGGTCGAGTGTCTCGCCCTCCTCCAGCCGCTGCTTGAACTCGTCGGTCTTGGCCCGCAACTCCGCGTCGGTGAGGTCGGCGACGTCGTCCGCCAGCGACTCGACCGCGTCAGCGATCTTGTTCAGCCGTCGGAGGATCTTGCCCTCACCGGCACGGAGGATCTTGGAGAACACCACGTACCCCAGCGTAGGCGGCGTCCGCGCGAGACCCCGCCCCATCGCCCACAATCGGCCGGTGGCGCACCACTTGGACGACCTGGGCCCCGGGCTGCTCACCTTCCTCACCGAGCGGCACCTGGCCACCCTCACCACGCTGCGCCCGGACGGCAGCCCGCACGTCGTCCCGGTGGGTGTGACCTACGACGCAGCCACGCGCACCGCCCGGGTCATCACCTCGGGGAGCTCGGCCAAGGCCCGCCACGTGCGGGCGGGGCAGGCGCGGGTCGCCGTCTGCCAGGTGGACGGCCGCCGGTGGGTCACCCTCGAGGGGTCGGCGGTGGTGCGGGAGGACGCCGCGTCGGTGGCCGACGCCGAGGCCCGGTACGCCCAGCGCTACCGGCGGCCCCGGGAGAACCCGGCCCGGGTGGTGCTGGAGATCTCGGTCGACCGCGTCCTGGGCAACGCCTGAACGAGGGGCCGGCGGGACGGCGGGCGGGGCGCCTCCTGCGCCCCGCCCGCCGGACGATCAGAGGGGCGCCGCCGCTGGCTGGGCGGGCTGCTGCTCGAGCTTGCCGTCGAGCGGGGCGTCGACGAGCCGGATGAGGCCGTAGTCGTAGGCGTGCCGCCGGTAGACCACCGTCGGCCGGCCGGTGTCGGCGCACTGGAACAGGAAGAAGTCGTGCCCGACCAGTTCCATCTCGTGGAGGGCCTGGTCGACGGTCATCGGGGTGGCGGGGTGGTGCTTCTCCCGCACGATCCGTCCGGGCAGGTGCTCGTCGAGGTCGGTGACGTGCGGCCCCTCGGCGGCGAGCTGGCGCTCCCGGTCCAGCGCCTCGAGGACGCCGGTGTCGGGTCCTCCGCCGACGCGGACGGTGGCGGGGGTGCGCCGGCCGTGGTGCACCCGGCGGCGGTCGGCCGCCTTGCGCAGCCGGTGCTCGAGCTTGCCGGCGGCCAGGTCGAGCCCGGAGTAGAAGTCCGGGGCGCTGGCCTCGGCCCGGATGACGGGCCCCTTGCCCCGGAGGGTGATCTCCACGCGCTGGCACTGCGAGGACTGGCGCGGGTTCTTCTCGTGGAAGAGCTCCACGTCGACGCGGAGGATCTTCAGCTTGCCGTCGAAGCGTTCGAGCTGACCGACCTTGTCCTCGACGTGCTGTCGGTAGTGCTCGGGGACTTCGACGTTGCGGCCACGGACCACGATCTCCATGAGACCTCCCGGTAGGACGGGCTGTGATCGGTTCCACGCTAGTCGCCGTTCCCGGGTCCCGACAGTCGACCTTGTCGACCACCTCGACCCGGTCCGGGACCACCCGCCGGCGCCTGGGCGGAACCCCGCCGCGGGGTCGCGGCGACCACCGCGGCGAGCACCGGAGTGCCCGGCTCGGGGGCCACCGACGCCAGCTCGGCGGCGGCTCCGGTGAGGGTCGCCCCGCTGGTCACGACGTCGTCGACGACCACGAGCACCACGCCCGGGGGCCGCGGCGGCAGGTCGCGCCGCAGGGCGAACGTGCCGGCTAGGTTCGCCCGCCGCTCGGCGGCCGACAACCCCGCGGAGTCCCGGGCCCGCCCGGCGCGCCGCAGCAGCCGGGCCTCCGACGCCGGCAGCCCCGCGACCCGCAGCTCCGCGACGGCGCGGCCGGTCAGCTCCCGCACGTGGTCGCGGCCGCGGGCGCGCAGGGCGGCCGCCCCGCTGGGCACCGGGACCAGCCACACCGGCCCCGGGACGGCGGGCAGTCCGGCGAGCACCCCGGTCACGGCGAGGGCCAGGGCCGCGCCCAGCGGACGGGCCAGCTCGGCGCGGCCGCGCTCCTTGAACGCGTTGACCACCGGGCGCACCGGGCCGGCGTAGGCCCCCGCGGCCACCGTGGGCGGGAAGCCGGCCGGGAAGCGCCGCGGCTGGGCCAGGTGCGGCACGGTGAGCAGCGCCGAGCACCGCCGGCACAGCACCGCGCCGGGCAGCTCGCACCCGGCGCACAGCCGCGGGAGCAGCAGATCGGTCAGCGCCGCCAGCAGCCCGCCGTCCACTCCCCCAGCGTCGCCGTCCGGACGCCGTCGGCCCAGGGGCGGGGAGGATGTGTGGACAACGGGCTCACACGGGGTAGAACGGCTCGTCCCCGGGCAGCGGCTGCTCGCCGCGGATGAGCGTCACCCAGGTGCCGCCGGCGACCTGCCACTGCCAGATGGTGCCGCCGGCGCTCACCAGCGGCGGCAGTCCCGGAGCCGCGGCCACCCGCGTGGGCTGGCTGGGCAGCCCTGCCGTCGGCACGGCGCTCAGCCCCCACCCGTCCACGCCGACCGTGTAGGGGACGATGCGGTCCTCACCGGCGTCCCCGGCCAGCACCAGCAGGCTGCCCGCCGTCCGCCAGGCCACGTCGGCGACCGAGGACAGCGTCGGTGCCACCGCCCGCAGGTCCCGCAGCGCCACCGGCCCCTCGTCGGAGCGCACCACCGTGCCGACGTGGAGGGCCTGGCGCTGCCCGTCGTCCACGACCACGGCGGCGCGGACGCCGTCGGGCGAGAGCTGCAGCACGGTGGCGCGCCCCAGGCCGGGCAGCGTGGGCGCGCTGACCGACTGCGGGGTGCCACCGGCCGGCACCCGCACGACCGCGCCGCCGTCCCGGATCAGCCAGAACTCCGCCCGGGTCGCGGCGACGGTCGGTGCGCTGAGGGTGGCGCCGGACAGCACGGCCGTGAGCTCACCGCCGTAGTCCCCCGCCAGCAGCGTCGGCTGCCCGTCGCGCTCGGTGGTGCCGACCATCGCGGTGGGCTCGCCGGTGCGCCGGTCGGTGGACACCGCCGCGCTGGTCAGCGCGTAGGCGCCGGTGCCGGCCGGGCCGGGTGCCGGGGCGTTCTCGACCGTGCGCAGCGCCCCGGCCTGGAGGTGGTGGCCGACCGCGCCCACCGGGACGGTGTCGGGGTCGAAGGCCGACCAGGTGTCGGTCGACTGCACCGGCGTCACGCCCTCGATGCGCAGCGGCTGCCCGTCGACCAGGATGTCCACCGAGCTGACCGGCAGCTGCTCCAGGGTCCACACCAGCTGGGCGGAGAGCTCCGCCAGCCGCGACGGCGGCGCGTCACCCAGGCCGGTGAGGTCGACGGTGACGGACTCGGCCGAGACGGTCACGGTGCTGCGCAGCGAGACGCCGGCCAGCTCGTTGTGCACGCCGGCCGCCAGCGCGTTGGACGGCCCGGCGAGCATCCGCTCGACGAGCACGGTCGGCTGCGCCTCCCCGGTGATCAGGTACCGCGGGTCGGGCACCACCCGCTGCCCGGTCGGGTCGACGAAGTAGAGGTCCCGCCGCTCGTAGAGCCGCTCGAAGTCCGGCTCGAGCAGCAGCAGCCCGTCCGGCGGGTTGGTGATCCGCCACTCGCCCTCGACGTCGGCGAGGGTGAACTCCCGGGTGTAGACCTCCTGGGCGCCGACCTCGAACACCCCGCGCTGGTCGATGGTGCCGACCAGGGTCGCGGTCACCACGACCGAGCCGGCGTCGGTGGTGACCGTCGCGTAGTCCTGGCCGAGGACGGTGATCCCGGCCTCGTCCGACCACGAGTTGGCCGGCTCGGGCGCCAGGTGCTCCCGCGCCACCGGGTGGCCGCGGACCCGGCTGGCCCCGGCGTCGAGGAAGCCCCGCACGATCTCCTCGGGGGTCGCGTCCGCCTCCGGTGACAGCGGTTCGATCCCGACGGCGCGGTCCTGCCGGGTGGGCGCCTGGGTGATCGGCACCGTCGGCGAGCTCGTCGGCACCGTCGAGCACGCGCCCAGCAGCGCGAGCACGACGGCGGCCGGGACGGCGACGCGCCGCACACCCCTGGTGCGTGCCGGCCCGCGGCGCGTCACCGCGGCACCCCGGGACGGCGGGCGACCGCCGGGCGCAGCGGCAGGGGCGAGCTGGTGAGGTCCGCGCCGGCCGACAGCGGCAGCGTCAGTCGGAACTGCGCGCCGGCGCCCGGCTGGCCCCACACCTGCAGCCAGCCGCCGTGCAGGCGGGCGTCCTCGAGGCTGATCGACAGGCCCAGCCCGCTGCCGCCGACGGTGCGCACCCGGGACGGGTCGGCCCGCCAGAACCGGTCGAACACGTGCTGGGCCTCCGCAGAGGACAGGCCCACGCCGTGGTCGCGGACGGTCACCGCCGCCGCCGTCCGGTTGGCCGCCCAGGTGACCTCCACCGGGTGGCCGGCGCCGTGCTCGATGGCGTTGCCCACCAGGTTGCGCAGGATCCGCTCCACCCGGCGGGCGTCGACCTCGGCGATGACCTCCGAGCCCGGACCGGTGACGGTCAGCTCGCAGCCGTGCCGCTGGGCCAGGGCGGACGTGCCCGCCACCACCCGGCCCACGAGGGCGCCGAGGTCGGTGGGCTCCCAGTCGAGGACGGCGACCCCCGCGTCGTAGCGGCTGATCTCCAGCAGGTCGGTGAGCAGCGCCTCGAACCGGTCCAGCTCGGTGTGCAGCAGCTCCGCCGAGCGGGCGACGTGGGCGGGGAAGTCGCCCCGGGACTCGTAGAGGATCTCGGCGGCCATCTGCACCGTGGTCAGCGGCGTCCGCAGTTCGTGGGAGACGTCGGAGGTGAACCGCTGCTGCAGCTGCGAGAGCCCCTCCAGCTGGGTGATCTGCCGCTGGAGGCTGTCGGCCATCGCGTTGAAGCTGGTGGCCAGGCGGGCGAGGTCGTCCTCGCCGCGCACGGTCATCCGCTCCTCGAGCTGCCCCTCGGCCAGCCGCTGGGCGGTGCCGGCGGCGCGGCGCACCGGGTCGACGACCAGGCGGGTGACCAGCACCCCGATGCCGACGACGAACAGGGTCAGGGCGATGCCGCTGATCACCACGGTGCTGCGGATCAGCGAGAGGCTCTCCTCCTCCTGGTCGAGGGGGAAGGCGAAGTACAGCTCGATCCGCTCCGGGGCCGCGGTGTCGGTGGGCACCGGGGCGCCGATGAGCAGCGTGGGCCGGGGCTCGTCGGTCGCGTCGGGGATCATCGCGTACTGCGAGAACTGGCCGCCCGAGGCGACGTCGGCGCGCAGCTCGGCCGGGATCGCCGGGTAGACGAACCGGCGGCTGGGGGCCGGCCGCTCGGTGTCGCCGCTGCGGTAGACCATGACGACGTCGAAGTCACCGGCCGGGCCGCCGCGTTCCTTGAGCTGCCTGACCGTGCGGTCCAGGGTCGACCGGACGCTCGCCGCGTCGCCGGTCGCGATGCCGGCCACCTCGCTCTGCGCGTACAGCACGCCGGCCTGCGCCTGGTCCACCGCGGCCTGCCGCTTCACCGACAGCAGCTGGTCGCGGATCTGGCTGAACAGCACCATGCTCACGATCACGACCACGGTGCCGGCGACCACCATCGTGATCGCCCCGACGCGCACGTGCAGCGAGGAGCGCCACGCGTGCAGCGCGCGGCCACCCGCCCGGCGCGCCAGCACCCGCGCCCGCACGACGCGGCGGCGCAGCCCGCGGCGCACCGACGTCCGGTCCGCCGGGCGCGCCTGCCGCGGCGGGGCCGGGCTCACCACCCCGGCCGAGGACGACGACGGCGCGTCGTCCACCGGCGCGGGGGTCGCCTCGGTCGCGGGCCGGGTGGTGCTCACGGTCGAGGAGGCTGCCCGCTCACGGCGCCCCGCCGTCCGCTCACGGCGGCCCGGCCTTGTAGCCGACGCCGCGCACGGTGAGCACGATCTCCGGCTTCTCCGGGTCGCGCTCGATCTTGGCGCGCAGCCGCTGCACGTGGACGTTGACCAGCCGGGTGTCGGCCGCGTGCCGGTAGCCCCACACCTGCTCCAGCAGCAGCTCGCGGGTGAACACCTGGCGCGGCTTGCGGGCCAGCGCGACGAGCAGGTCGAACTCCAGCGGGGTCAGCGCGATCGGGACGCCGTCCCGCGTGACCTGGTGGGCCGGCACGTCGATCTGGACGTCGCCGATGCTGAGGTTCTCCGCCTGGCCGGTCTCCCCGCGGCGCAGCTGGGCGCGCACGCGGGCGACCAGCTCGACGGGCTTGAACGGCTTGGTGACGTAGTCGTCGGCCCCGGCCTCCAGCCCCTGGACGACGTCGATCGTGTCGCCCTTCGCGGTGAGCATGACGATGGGCACCGTCGACTGCGTGCGGATGTCCTGGCAGATCTGCAGGCCGTTGCGGCCGGGCAGCATGAGGTCGAGCAGCACGATGTCGGGACGGGTCTGCTGGAACACGCCCACCGCGCGGTTGCCGTCGGACACGAAGGCCGGTTCGTAGCCCTCGCGTCGCAGCACGATGCCGAGCATCTCGGCGAGAGCGGCGTCGTCGTCGACGACGAGGACGCGGCCGCGGCTGGAGCCGTTCTGGGGAGCGGTGGGTGGCACGGCGCCCATTCTGCGCTGACCGCGCGCAAAAGCGGGGACACCCGCCCGGAGGTGCTCCGGACGGGTGTCCCGTGCGTGTCCCCCGTAGCGGGGGTCGTCCCTCAGTAGCGGTAGTGGTCGCTCTTGAAGGGACCCTCCACCGGGACGCCGATGTAGTCGGCCTGCACCTTGGTCAGCTCGGTCAGCTTGACCCCGAGCGCGTCGAGGTGCAGCCGGGCCACGTGCTCGTCGAGCTTCTTGGGCAGCACGGTCACGCCGGGGGCCTGGCCCTCGTAGGCGGCCCGGTTGGTCCACAGCTCGATCTGGGCCAGCACCTGGTTGGAGAACGAGGCGCTCATCACGAAGCTGGGGTGGCCGGTGGCGTTGCCCAGGTTCAGCAGGCGGCCCTCGGAGAGCACGATGATCGTGTGGCCGTCGGCGAACCGCCACTCGTCGACCTGCGGCTTGATGGTGGTGCGCTCGATGCCCGGGGTGCGGGCCAGGCCGGCCATGTCGATCTCGTTGTCGAAGTGGCCGATGTTGCCGACGATCGCCTGGTGCTTGGTCTTCCCGAGCATCTCGGCGGTGATGATGTCCTTGTTGCCGGTGGCCGTGACGATGATGTCGGCCTTGCCGATGACCTCCTCCAGGGTGGTCACCTCGTAGCCGTGCATCGCCGCCTGCAGCGCGCAGATCGGGTCGATCTCGGTGACGATGACGCGGGCGCCCTGGCCGCGCAGCGACTCCGCGCAGCCCTTGCCCACGTCGCCGTAGCCGCAGACGACGGCGACCTTGCCGCCGATCATCACGTCGGTGGCGCGGTTGATGCCGTCGATGAGCGAGTGCCGGCAGCCGTAGAGGTTGTCGAACTTGCTCTTGGTGACCGAGTCGTTGACGTTGATCGCCGGGAACAGCAGCCGGCCCTCGCGGGCGAGCTCGTACAGGCGCATGACGCCGGTGGTGGTCTCCTCGGTGACGCCGGCGATGCCCTGGCCGATGCGGGTCCAGTACTGCCCGTCGGCGGCCAGCGTGCCGCGCAGCACGTCGAGGATGACGCCGTACTCCTCGGAGTCGGCCTCGGTCGTGTCCGGGACGACCCCGTCGGCCTCGAAGCGGGTGCCCAGGTGCACCAGCAGCGTCGCGTCACCGCCGTCGTCCAGGAGCATGTTCGGCCCGACGACGTCCCCGGCCTCGTCGCGGAACTCGAACAGCCGCTGGGTGCACCACCAGTACTCCTCCAGCGTCTCGCCCTTCCAGGCGAACACCGGGACGCCGGTGGGCTCCTCGGCGGTGCCGTCGCCGACGACGATCGCGGCGGCGGCGTGGTCCTGGGTGGAGAAGATGTTGCAGCTGACCCAGCGGACGTCGGCGCCCAGCGCGGTCAGGGTCTCGATGAGGACGGCGGTCTGCACGGTCATGTGCAGCGAGCCGGCGATGCGGGCGCCGGCCAGAGGCTGCTGGTCGCCGTACTCGGCGCGCAGCGCCATGAGGCCGGGCATCTCGTGCTCGGCGAGGGTGATCTCCTTGCGGCCGAAGCCGGCGAGGGAGAGGTCGGCGACCTTGAAGTCGCCGTCGGTCAGTACACGGGTGCCAGTGCTGGCGGTCATGTCGCTCCAGTGATCGGCCCGGCCACCGAGGCGGGCGCTCGTCGGTCGCTGAGGGTCCCGGCTGCCGCCGGGGAGCGAGCATGCCGAGGCTTCGGCGGGGCTCGTGCCGTCGTCCAGGGTACGCGGGGGTGCGCCGGGCCCCCGCCTACTCGCAGCCCACGCCGTCGCCGTCGCCGTCGAAGGTGTCCCGCCAGCCCGGCTCGCCCCGGCGGATGGGCGCCGCGCCGGCCGCCCGGACCGCGCCGCAGTCGGCGTAGCCGACCTCCCCCGGGGGCGCGGCACCCCCGCCGGGCAGCGGCTCGCCGGGGCAGTCCGACAGCACGGTGGCCGCGGCGTTGCGCTCGGCGCGGGTCATCCACAGCCCGTAGGCGGACTTCACCGCGACCTGCCGGGCCACGTAGGCGCAGCGGTAGGACCGGTTCGGGGGCAGCCAGGTCGCGGTGTCGCCGTCGCCCTTCTGCATGTTCAGCGGGCCGTCGACGGCGAGCAGGTTCAGCGGGTCGTTGGCGAAGGCGGTGCGCCGGGCGGCGTCCCAGCCCTGGGCGCCCTTCTGCCAGGCGTCGGACAGCGCGACGACGTGGTCGATCTGCACGTCGTCGCTGGTGTCCTGGCCGCGCCGGAACTCGATGGTGCGCCCGGAGTACGGGTCGTCGAGGGTGCCGGTGAGGACGACGCAGTTGCGGGTCGTCTCGCCGGTCAGGTCGCGGGCCAGCACGTCGTTGCGGGTGTCGCAGCCGTTGTGGTCGACGTCGACCCAGCCGTCGCCGAAGCGGTCGCGCTCGTACCCGGTGCTCGGCGCGCGGCCCTTCACCGCCACCTCGCCGAGCACCGCCAGCGCCGAGCCCGGTGGCGCGGTGGCGATCGCGTCCTGCGCGGCGGCGTCGGACAGCACGCCGGTGGGCGGGCCGCCGGCGTCCGGGGCGAGCAGCTCGCAGCCGCCCAGGGCCCCGGCGAGCGCGAGCCCGGCCAGGGTGGACAGCACGCCGGCGCGGAGCCGGCGCGAGGGCGCGGTGGTGCGGGCGGTCACGGGCCTCCCCGGGGCGGAAGCGACGACGACGACGACGCTAGGCCGACCGCCCGCCGCGCCCGGGGCGCCACGCCCGGGTCAGGGCCTCCCGGGGTCGGTGATCCGGACGACGACCTGCTCGTTGTTGGAGGTGTAGGCCTCGTACCGCACCTGCGCGCCGGTGCGGTCCAGCCACTCCTCCCAGGCACGGAACTCGTGCTGCTCCCAGCCGGGGAAGTTGAAGAACTCGTCGAAGACCAGCACCGAGCCCGCGGCCAGCCGGGGCCCGACCAGCTCCAGCACCGTGACCGCCGAGGAGTAGAGGTCCCCGTCGACGTGCACGAAGTCGACCGTGCCGGGGTGGTCGGCCAGGAAGGCGGGGAGGGTGTCCTCGAACCAGCCCACCACCAGCTCGGCGCCGTCGACGTCCGGCAGCCCGCCGACGGCGAAGGCGCCCGCGCGCACGTGCGGCCGGTAGTCCTCGGGCAGGCCCTTGAAGGAGTCGAAGCCGACGACGTCGCGGCGCCCGCGTTCCCGCGCGATGACCTCCAGCGACCGGCCCTCGAAGACGCCGAACTCCAGGGCGAGCCCGCCACGAGGGGCGATCTGCACCCCGTAGGTCAGGGTGCTCTCCCGGTCGTGGAAGGTGCGGGCCGTCGGCATCGACCGCGCGGCGAACCGCGCCGAGCCGACGGCCGCGTCCCGCTCCCCCGCCGCCAGCAGGTCGCGGCGGGAGCGGAACTCCACCTCGTGGACGGCCGTGATCGCCCGGTCGACCTCGGCGGCGACGACGTCACGGACGACGTCGCGGACCACGTCGTGCACCATCCGCGCCAGCCGCGCCTCGGCCGGTGCGACCACCGTGCGCACCAGCCACCGCAGCGCCGCCCGCGCGACCCTGCCCCGCTCCGACCGTCCTCGCGCCATGCGTCCGCCTTCTCCTCCCGGCGGCCGCCCCCGGGCCGGCGCCGGACCCTCCGGCGAACCTAGCGGTTCCCCGGCCCGCGCCGCCCCGGGTGCGCCCCGGTCACGGGCTGTCGAACAGCCGGCCCCACGTCGCCCGGGAGGTCAGCTCCGGGACGCCGGCCCGCCACTGGTCCCGGGCCCGCTCGCCCTCCCGGGTCAGCCGCCAGAGCACCGCCGCCCCGTGCCGGCTCAGCTCGCGCATCAGCTGCCGGTCGTAGCGGCGGACCCGCACGCCCTCCTGCGAGGGGTCGGTGACCACGGCGGTCTCGAACAGCGACACGTGCCACCAGTGGGCGTCGGCGTCGGCGATGGCGGCCTTGCCCTTCGCCTTGCCCAGCAGCTGCCAGAGGACCCGCTTGACCAGCACCGACTTCGGCATCGACGGCGTCCCGGCCGGCGCGGAGCGCTCCACCGTGTCGGCGTCCACGCCGGGCACCGCCGAGGCGGGGTGGTTCTTCGTCTCGGGGTGGGCCGACCACAGCGCGCGGATCTCCCGCGACACCTGCGCGCCGCCGTCGGCGAGCACCTCCGGGCCGCGCAGGAAGTCCTCGACCGCCTTGAGCATGAGCACCGCGAGCCCGTAGCGCATCGAGACCAGGTAGTTGGCCAGCTGCCGGGCCAGGTGCTCGACGATGCGCGAGCGGTCGAACTCCCCGTGCAGGGCACTGGTGATCAGCGAGTTGCGGAAGCTGAAGTAGCGCGACCAGTCGTCCCAGTTCTTCCACGCGAAGTCCGCGTGCCACACCCCCGCGCCCGGCAGGGTCACCGTCGGGAAGCCGGCCGCGCGGGCCCGCAGGCCGAACTCGATGTCGTCCCACTGGAAGAAGACCGGCAGCGGGTAGCCGACCGCCGAGACCACCTCGGAGGGGATCAGGCAGGTCCACCAGGCGTTGTAGGCCGCGTCGACCCGGACCTCCTGCTTCTCCTCGGTGACGTCGGCGTTGGTCAGCGCGTCGGGCACGGGCAGGCCGGCCCGCAGGATGTCCAGGTCGGCGGACTCGGCGCCGACGTGCAGCCGCTCGGGGTGGAACAGGTTGAGCATCTGCCCGCCGACGAGGACCGGCCTGGTGGCGGCGTCGGCCAGGCCGGTGAGGCGCACGGCCGTGTCCGGCTCGAGCCGGATGTCGTCGTCCATCAGCAGCAGGTTGACCCGGTCGACGGTCTCGTTGCGGATCGCCTCGTAGATGCCCCGGGTGAAGCCGCCCGCGCCGCCGAGGTTGGGCTGGCGCACGTAGCGCAGGACCGGCCCGAAGGCCTCCTGCAGCTGCGGGAACGCCGCGCGGGAGTCGACGGTGTCGGTGCCCTGGTCGACGACGTAGACCGCGCTCAGCCCCGACGCGACCTCGACGTCGGCGGCGAGGGTCTGGAGGGTGGCGATGCAGTCGTCGGCCCGGTTGTAGGTGCAGATGACCACGGCCGTGGCGCGCCGGCGGCGGACCGCGGGCACCGTCCAGCGCACCTGGGTGACGGTCAGCGGGGCGGCGGCGGTCTCGAACTCCAGCCACAGGGCGCCGCCGTCGACGAACCGGTCGATGGCCGCGGTGAGGCGGACGTGCTCGGCGTCGGCGTCGGTCACCCGGGCGGTGGCCACCGTGCGCGCGACGCCCTTGCTGTCGGAGGCCCGGACGCGGACCAGCCCGGTCCCGCTGGCGACCAGGGTGATCCTGACCTGGTCGGCCGAGGTCCAGCGCTGCCAGTAGGAGGCCGGGAACCGGCCGAAGTAGGTGTCGGTCGAGACGACCGCGTGCCCCTCGAGGACGACGCGGTCACGCTCGCGCACCGCCGCCCCCTGCACCGCGACGCTGTAGAGCTCCGCGGGGGCCTCGGCGAACGGCCCGGCGAAGAGGGTGCGCTGCACCAGCAGCCGTTCACCCACCGGGGTCGCGGCGGGTGAGCGGGTCGGGGTGGCGGTGGTCGGCGTCGAAAGGACCATGGGTGCCGGGTACTCCTCTCGAGCGGTGGATGGCTGCGCGGAACGGTAACCGGGGCGGTCGCTGCCGGACCGGAACGGGGCGGCTCCGTCGGACAGTTCACCGGCTGGTGTGCTGCCGTGCCGGTCGGGTGTGGCGCTGCGTCGTCGGATGGTCACCCGATCGGAGGACGCCGCCGCCCCCACGCCCAGACGGCGGACTGGACGAGCACCACCAGGGCGGCGGCCCCGGCGGCCAGGGCGCCGGTCCGCAGCCCGGGCGCCCGGTACTCCAGCACGAGCGAGTGCTCGCCCTCGGGGACCTCGACCGCCAGCAGGCCGGCCGGACCGTCGAGCACCTCGACCGGCCGGCCGTCGACGGTGGCGGTGTAGCCGGGCCAGGCCAGGCGGGCGAACAGCAGGCGGCCCGACTGCGCGGCGCGGTAGCGGACCTCCTCGCGCGCGGCCGTGGCGGAGTCGGCGAGCACGTCGGTGCCGGGCGGCGCCCAGGACACCCGGCCCTCGTCGTCCAGCGGGTCCTCGCGCACCCACACGACCCGCACCGGCGTCTCGAGGGCCACCCGCCACCCGGGGGGCGGGTCGAGGGTGGCGACGTCCGGCCGCAGCGACCGCTGCACGACCAGCGTCGAGACCTCCATCGCGTCGACCAGGGGGACGTCGTACCCGGGGCCGGCCGGCTGCCACAGGCGGTCGAACGCCTCCGGGCAGGTGGCCCCCCGGTAGTCCATGCACAGCTCGGTGGTGAACTCGCGGAACCCGATGCCGCTGTAGCTGGTCACGGTCGGCACGCCGGTCGCCCGGGGCAGGTTGCCGAAGACGATCTCCCCCTCCCGCATCTGCCCGGTCGTGACACCGGCCAGGCCGGCGACCTGCAGGACGGTGCCCTCGTAGGCCGACATGCCCTCGGCCACGCCCGGCAGGTCGTAGGCCGGCTGGACCGGCGGGGCGGCGCCCTCCGGGCGGGGCGGCAGCACGCTGGTCTGGAAGGTGAGGACGGCGGCGGTGCCGAGGACCACCACGGCACCGAGGGCGGGCAGGCCACGACGGCGACCGGCCAGGACGGCGAGCGCGGTCAGCCCGCCGACCAGCACGAGACCGACCAGGTGGACGACGCCGAGGTCGGCGGGCCGCACCGCCCAGGCCAGGTAGTACCCGGCGCCGACGACCGCCGCGCTGACCACCGCACGCCCGCGCACCGCGGTCGTGGCCAGGCCCGCGGAGAGGACGACGGCGAACAGCACCGCGACCGGCAGCCACAGGTACTCGACCAGGCGGACCGGCCAGCGGAACAGCCAGAGGTTGGACGGCGCCAGGGTGGCGAGGAGGTACCAGGCGGCCACCACGAACACGCTGACCAGCGAGCGCGCGCGGCGGCGCAGCCGGTCCCAGCGCAGCCACGGCAGCAGCGGCAGCACGAACCAGGCCAGGTAGGTGGAGGGGACGGTCTCCAGCAGGGCGCCGTTCCAGTTGGTGATCGACGGCAGGTAGCTCGGGGAGCTGGCCGCCGCGAGGTCGCCGAGGTCGGGCACCAGGAAGGTGTCGTTGACGACGTCGGCCAGCTGCTCGCGCGAGGACACCGGGTTGGCGCCCAGCAGCGGCAGGAAGACCAGCAGGGCCACCGTGCCGACACAGATCCCCAGCACGGCCAGGTGGACCAGCCGGCGCCAGCGGCGGCGGAGGAGCAGGTCGACGCCGAGCGCCGCCACGACGACGGCCAGGCCGAGCGGCCCGTACGGGTTGCCGGTGGTGACCGCCAGGAAGCCGAAGACGAACGGCACGACCGGGCTGCCCCGGCCGCGGGTGAGCCGGTGCGCGGACCACCAGAAGTGCGTGACCCACGTGAAGGCCATGAGCCCGGCCGGCCAGCCGGAGGCCTCGTACCAGAGGGTGAACCCGGCCACGGGGACGGCGGTCGCGACGACGGCCGCCGGCCAGCGGGCCGCGCCGTAGCCACGGGCGAGCAGGAACACGCCCATGGCGAGCACGCCGAGGAACTCGACCATGACGACGAACGCGGCCAGCGACAGGTTGTCGAAGGTCGAGACGAGCACGAAGTTCAGCAGGTTGACCGGGTTCCAGATGCCGGTCAGCGCCTCGGCGGCGTAGTTGCCGCCCACCCACCCGGCGGGGTCCATGGCCGGCCACTGCCCGGCGCGCAGCTGCTGGCCGAACAGGTGCCACAGCGGGGCGAACTGCTCGTGCTGGTCGCCGACGTAGTAGAAGAAGTCGCCGCGCCACTGCGGGATGACGCCCAGGGCCCACACCAGCGCCCCGACGCCGAGGGTGACCAGCCACTCGGGCAGCGGGCGCCTCCGCCGCGGCGCGGCGGAGGCGCCCGCGCCGGCGACGACCTCGGGTGCCGCCACCGGCGGCGGGTGCTCGTGGGTGCCGGCCGTCACCGGCCGGTCTCCCCCGGGACCGTGCCGACGGGCACCGCCGGCCGGCCGGCCAGCACCCGCCGGGACAGCAGGAAGGTCACCGGGATCGCGGCGGCGGCGGCCACCAGGGGCGCGATGCGCTCACCCATGCCCAGCCACTCGACCAGGACCACCACACCCACCGTCGTCATCACGTAGTTGGTCATGTTGGTCAGCGGGAACAGCGCGAACTTCTTCCAGGTCGGCCGGGTGTGGAAGGTCCAGTAGCAGTTGAGGAAGAACGACACGACCATCGCCACCGCGATCGCGCCCAGGTGCGCCGCCAGGTAGTGCACGACCGTGCGCAGCAGCAGGTAGGTGCCGTAGTAGACCCCGGTGTTGACGACACCGACGACGGCGAACCGGAGGACGGGGCGCAGCCGGGCCGGGATCACGACCACGGTGCGGCGTCGCCCGGGACGGGGGTGGACCCGCCGTCGCCGGCCGGACGCGACGAGGCGCCCCGCGCGCTGCTCCCCCGCGGGATCCGGCGCGTGGGGTGCGCGGTCCCGGACTCCGGCGCAGCCGGGGGCGGGGCCCCCGGAGCCCGCCCCGGTGCGGGGTGGACGGGGACGGCCTCGTTCACGCCGTCCATGGCGACGTGGTTGCCGACCAGGACCGTGCTGCGCGCCGGCGCCCGGGTCCGCCGCGGGGTGCCCGTCGGCGCGTGGTTGTCGCTGGACTCGGCGACGAGGAAGTGCGGCCGCTGCTTGGACTCGTAGTAGATGCGGCCGACGTACTCCCCGATCACGCCGAGGAAGAGCAGCTGCAGGCCGCCGAGGCCGATGACCGCGGCCACCAGCGTGATGTACCCGGGCACGGTGACGCCGTCGACGATGGCCGCGATGACCAGGAACGCGGTGTAGCCGAAGGCCAGCGCGGTGACCACCAGGCCCACGTAGATCGCCAGGCGCAGCGGGGCGTTGTTGAACGACATCACCCCGTCGATGCCGTAGTTGAGCAGCCGGCGCAGCGTCCAGCGGCTGGCGTCGCCGCCGTACCGGGACTCGTTGCGGTAGTCGATCGTGGCGGTCGGGAAGCCGATCCAGGCGAACAGGCCCTTGGAGAAGCGGTTGTACTCACCCAGCTGCAGCAGCGCGTCCACCGCGCGGCGGCTGAGCAGCCGGAAGTCGCCGACGCCGTCCTCGATGCGCACCTCGACGAGGGAGTTCACCAGCCGGTAGTAGGTCCGCGAGAGCAGCGTGCGGCCGAAGGCGTCGCCGTCCCGGGTGCGGCGGGCCACCACCTGGTCGTGGCCCTGGTGGTGCAGCTCGAGCATGTCCACGATCAGCCGCGGGGGGTGCTGCAGGTCGGCGTCCATGAGCACGACCGCGTCGCCGCGGGCGTAGGCCAGGCCGGCGAGCATCGCCGACTCCTTGCCGAAGTTCCGGCTCAGGGAGACGTAGCGCACCCGGCGGTCCGCGGCGCTGAGCTGCCGGAGCACCTCGACCGTCCGGTCCCGGCTGCCGTCGTCGACCAGCACGATCTCCAGCTCCACGCCCGTCGGCGCCACCGCCGCACGCACCTGCTCGACCAGTTCCGGGAGCACGCGCTCCTCGTTGTGACAGGGGACGACGACGGACAGCAACATGTCCGCCATCCTGACGGAACGCGGGCCGGTGCGCAGTCGCCTCCCGCGCGCCGGTTCCCGGCCCGCCCCAGGTCAGCGCAGCTGCGTGGTGGTGCGGTACAGGACCGCCGGCCCGCGGGCGCTGACCGGCTCGCCCGCGGGGACGAACGCCGACTGGCCCTTCTCCAGCACCAGCTCGCCGTCGGCGGCGGCCAGCACGGCGCGCCCGTCGGTGCACAGCAGGACCTGCGGCCCCCGGGTGGTCAGGACGCCGGCCTGGTCGTCGAGCTGGACGCGGGTGAGGTCGAAGTCCTCCACGGGCACCGGGTAGCGCAGCCCGCCCGGGCCGAGGACGGGGTGGATGACCGGCACCCGGCCGTCGGTGAAGTCGAGCACCTCGATCAGCGCCGCCAGGTCGACGTGCTTGGCGGTCAGGCCACCGCGCAGCACGTTGTCGGAGCTGGCCATGACCTCCACCCCGGCGCCGCTGAGGTAGGCGTGCAGGTTGCCGGCGGGCAGGAACACCGCCTCCCCCGGCGCCAGCTTGAGGTGGTTGCACATCAGCGAGATGACCACGCCCGGGTCACCGGGGTAGGCCTCCGCCAGCGTCGCCGCCCAGCGGTAGGTGTTGATGAACTCGGGGTCGTGGGCGGCCACGAAGCGGGCCGCGGCCTCGGCGACGGCCCCGACCAGGGAGGTCCGGCGCCGGCCGGAGAGCGCGAGCAGCTGCGGGATCGCCGCGCGCAGCCCGCCGCGGGCCAGCGCGGCGATCGTCGGCTTGAGCTCGGGCAGCTGCAGCTTGGCCAGGCAGTGCAGCGACTCCTCGACCGGCCGGAAGCCGCACAGCGCCTCGAAGGTGGTCAGCGCGAGCAGCAGCTCGGGCTTGTGCCAGGGGTCCTTGAACGTGCGCGTGGGGTCGTCGTGCGGGACCCCCGCGGCCTCCTCCGCGGCGAACCCCGCCGCGGCCTGCTCCATGGTCGGGTGCGCCTGCAGCGACAGCGGGGCGTCGGCGGCGAGCACCTTCATGAGGAACGGCAGCCGCGGCCCGAACCGCTCGACCACCGGCGTGCCGAGCAGCCGCTCCGGCTCCTCGGCGATGGCGCGGTCCAGGGGCCGCCCGTCGGCCAGCACGCTGGGCTGGTCCGGGTGCGCCCCCATCCACAGCTCGGCGTGCGGTCGCTGGGCGGGGGTGGGCTCACCGAGGAGCTCCGGGATGACGGTGCGACTCCCCCACGGGTAGAAGCGGACCGCGCTGGTGAGCTGCCACATCACGGACGAGGCTACTGGTGAGTCGAGCACACCAGGTACGTCGGAACGCACACGTGCCGGATGGAGCGCGCCCCCGCCCGCCTCCCCCCTCCGGGTGGGTCAGAGGGCGTCCATCGGTCCTACTTCGCGCCCCGGTCCGCTCCTCGCCCGCCGAGCTCGCTGCGGTGCTCCCGGGGCTGTCGTCAGACGGCGGACCGCACGTCCGGTGCGCCCAGCCGGGCGGCGTCGGCGGTGCGGTCGTCGGGCATCCGCTGCGACTCCCGCTCGGCCTCGACGCGCGCCGCGTAGTGCTCGACCTCCCGCGCGATCCGCTCGGCGTCCCAGCCCAGCGGCCCGGCCATCAGCTCCGCCACCGCCGGCGCGGACTCGGTGCCCCGGTGCGGCGTGGCGATCGACACCCGCGTGCGCCGGGTGAGGACGTCGTCCAGGTGCAGGGCGCCCTCGGCGGTGACCGCGTGCACGACCTCGGCGGCCAGGTGCGCCGGCGCCCCGGGCAGCGGCCGGCCCAGAGCCGGGTCGGCGCGCACGAGGTCCAGCACCTCGGTCACCTGGTCGCCGTGGCGGTGCAGCAGCCGGTCGACGGCGTCCTCGGGCAGGCCGGAGGCGGCCGCCAGCTCCGCCGCGCGGTGCCGGACGGCGTCCCAGCCGTGCGCGCCGACCAGCGGCAGGTGCGCGGTGCGCGACGGGGGGACGCCGGGCAGCCCGGCGGTGGCGGCGTCGACGGCGTCGGCCGCCATGACCCGGTAGGTCGTGTACTTGCCGCCGGCGACCAGCACCAGCCCGGGGACGGGCGTGACGACGGCGTGCTCGCGGGAGAGCCGGCTGGTCTGGTCGGCCTCCCCGGCCAGCAGCGGCCGCAGCCCGGCGTAGACCCCGACGACCTGGTCGGCGGTGACCGGTTCGGCGAGCACCCGGTTGACCTGGTCGAGCAGGTACCCGATGTCGGCGCTGCTGGCCGCCGGGTGGTCGCGGTCGAGCTTCCACGGGGTGTCGGTGGTGCCGATGATCCACTGCTCGCCCCACGGGATCACGAACAGCACGCTGGTCGGCGTCCGCAGGATGAGCCCGGACCGCTCGCCGTCCGGGAGGTCCCCGACGTCGATCGCCGAGCGCGGCACGACCAGGTGCACGCCCTTGGAGGCGCGGACCCGCAGGCTGGGCGCGGAGTCCCCGAGCATCGCGCCGACGTCGTCGCTCCAGACGCCGGTGGCGGCCACGACGCTGCGGGCCCGCACCGTGGACGACGACCCGTCGGTCAGGTCGGACACCCGCACGCCGACCACCGGGGCGCCGCTGCCCCCGCCGTCGCGGAGCAGCCCGGTCACGCGGGCGCTGGAGAGCACGCGGGCGCCGTATCCGGCCGCCGTCCGCACGACCGCCAGCGTGTGCCGGGCGTCGTCCACCTGGGCGTCCCAGTAGCGGATGGCCCCGGTCACCGCGTCGGAGCGCAGCGCGGGGAAGGCCGCCAGCGTCGCCCGGCGGGACAGGTGCCGGTGGACCGGGACGACCCGCTCGGCGTCCAGCGCGCTGCTGAGGACGTCGTACAGCGCGACCCCGGCGCCGTAGTAGGCGCGCTGCCAGGCCGGCGCCGTGAGCGGGAGCAGGAACGACAGCGGCCGGACCAGGTGGGGGGCGATGGTCTGCACCAGCCGGGTGCGCTCGTGGAGAGCCTCCCGGACCAGCGGGAAGGCCAGCTGCTCGAGGTAGCGCAGCCCGCCGTGGATGAGCTTGCTGGAGCGGCTGGAGGTGCCCGACGCCCAGTCGCGGGCCTCCAGCAGGCCGACCGACAGCCCCCGGCTCGCGGCGTCCAGGGCGGCGCCGGCGCCGGTGACGCCGCCGCCGACCACGAGCACGTCGACCACCTCGTCGGCCAGCCGCGCCCGGTCGGCGCGCCGGCGGTCCGGCGAGAGGTGGGTGCGGCTCATGACCCCACTCTGCTCCCGCCGCCCGCCGGCCGGGGTGAGAGCTGGGTCACGGCAGCGGGGGGTTCAGTGTCCGGCCGCCGTCCCGGCCTTCCGCCGGTGGACGACGCTCATGACCGCCACGATCACGGCCCCGACGACGAGCCCGATGACGGCGCTGGCCAGGGTGTTGACGAGCCAGCCGAGGACGCCGCCGACGGCCCCGGTGGCCTCGTGGACCGCCTCCTCCCAGTGGTGCACGGTCTCGTAGAGGACGTGCAGGCCCAGCTCGTCGCTGCCCACCAGCAGGATGTGCCCGCCGACCCAGAGCATCGCGGCGGTGCCGACCACGGTGATGACGGCGAGCAGCTTCGGCATCGCCTTGACCATCCCCCGACCGAGCGCGGCCACGCCCTTCGCGCTGCGCTGCGAGAGGCTCAGCCCGGCGTCGTCCATCTTCACGATGAGGCCGACGACGCCGTACACGAGGACGGTGATGCCGATCGCGACGACGGCCAGGATGGCCGCCCGGGCCCAGAAGCCCTCGTCGACCACCTCGTTCAGCGAGATCACCATGATCTCCGCGGACAGGATGAAGTCGGTCCGCACGGCCCCGGACACGATGGTGTCCTCGTCCGGGAGTGCCGCCTCCTCCGCACCGTGGGCGTCGTCGTGCCCGCGGAGCTTGTGCCAGACCTTCTCCGCGCCCTCGTAGGACAGGTAGGCGCCGCCGATCATGAGGATCGGGGTGAGCAGCCACGGGAGGAACTGGCTGAGCAGCAGCACCGCGGGCAGCAGGATCAGCAGCTTGTTGCGCAGCGACCCCATGGCGATGCGCTTGATGATCGGGATCTCGCGCTCGGCGGCCAGGCCGTGCACGTACTGCGGCGTGACCGCGGTGTCGTCGACCACGACGCCGGCGGCCTTCGCGCTGGCCCTCCCGGCGGCGGCACCGATGTCGTCGACGGAGGCGGCGGCCGCCTTCGCCAGCGTCGCCACGTCGTCGAACAGGGCTACGAGTCCACCCGCCACGGGACGTCCTTCCGGTCGGTCAGCACGCGTGTGCCGTCTGGGTCGGGGCGGTGCCGCGCGCTCGTCCGGGAGGAGGAGTTCACGAGGACGCCCCCCTCTCGGTGTCCAGCGCCAGGGCCAGGTAGACGGCCGTGAAGTCGGCCACGGCCAGCTGCCGCGCCAGCCGGGGCAACCGGCCGTACCGCTCCGGTTCCCCGTGCTCGGCCAGTCCACTCACCGGCACGTTGGACGTCGCCGCGGTGCGCAGCGCCTCGTGCAGTGCCTCGCGCGCGGACCGGGGCTCGCGCTCCCCGGCGCCGTCGTGCTCACCCGCGTCGGTGTCGCGGATGGTCAGCAGCCGCAGCCGGCGGCCGGTGTCCTCGGCGCGGTCGCGGAAGAAGTCGTCGGCGCCCGCCTCCGGTGCCAACGGGCCGCGCAGCACCGAGCACGCGGCCACCCGCTGGTCGGGCATGCGGAACGTGGTGGCCGGCAGGCCGGCGAGGGTGGCCAGCTGGTCGGCGATCCGGCTCGCGGCGGTACCGGCCAGCGGCCCCTCCGCGACGATCAGCGGGAGCGCGTCGAGCAGCTCCAGCGCCAGGGTCTTGGCCGGGTTGACGAACGACTCCTGCGCCGGGCCGCACTCGCCGGCGACCTCGTCGAGGGCCGCCGCGATCGCCTCGAGGTCGGCCACCCCCGGCGACAGCAGCTCCAGGTCGACCGCCAGCTTCAGCAGCGGGGTGAGCAGCGACCACAGCGTGGTGTGCCGCACCCGCGACCGCGGCAGCGGGACGTAGGGGGCGCGGGCGGTCGAGCAGGCCGCGCGCAGCGGGGCGTCCTCGGCGCCGATCCCGAGCAGCGTCACCCCGCGGCGGGCGGCCTCGTAGGCCGGGGTGACCGCGTACCGGCCGGCCCCGGTGCGGGTGGCCACGACGGCGATGTCGCTGGGCCCGGTCCACACCGGCAGGTCCGGCCCGGGGACGACGTCCACCGTGACCGGGCTGGCCGGGCCGAGCAGCGCGCGCAGCACCGACGCGGCGACCGCGCCCTCGCGGCGGGCGACGATCACCAGTCCGCGGGGGCGCCCCCCGGCGGTGACCCGCTCGAGGTCGGCCTCCTCGGTGAGCCGGGCGGTCTCCCGCACCTGCGCCCCCGCACCCGCCACGGCCGGCAGCAGGCCCCGGGGGTCGCGGGCGCGCAGCACGTCGAGGTCGTCGAGGACCTCCTCGGCCAGCTCCGGCGAGGTCACGCCGGACCCTCGCCGCGGTGCCGCGCCTCGTCGAGCAGGAGGACCGGGATGCCGTCGCGGACGGGGAAGGCCCGGTCGCACGTGGTGCACAGCAGCTCGCCGGCCGCCTCGTCCACCGTCAGCGGGCTGTGGTGGGTGTCGGGGCAGGCGAGGATCTCCAGCAGGGCCGGGTCCAGGCCCAGCGGGCCGGTGGGGGTCGTCATCTGCGCACCATCTCCAGGACTCGGTCCCGCAGCTCGGTCATCCGCGCCGCGTCGGGCGCCTCGACGTTGAGCCGCAGCAGGGGTTCGGTGTTGCTCGCCCGAAGGTTGAACCAGGAGCCGTCGGCCAGGCTGACCGTCAGCCCATCGAGGTCGTCGACGGTCACCCCGTCGTCGCCCTCGAAGGCCTCGCGGACCGCCTTCGCGCGCCCGGCGGCGTCGTCGACGGTGGAGTTGACCTCCCCGGACGCGGCGTAGCGGCTGTAGCCGGCGGTCAGCTCCGACAGCGGCCGGCTCTGCTCCCCCAGCGCGGCGAGCACGTGCATGGCGGCGAGCATGCCCGTGTCGGCCCGCCAGAAATCACGGAAGTAGTAGTGCGCGGAGTGCTCGCCACCGAAGACGGCGTCGGTGCGGGCCATCTCGGCCTTGATGAACGAGTGCCCGACGCGGGTGCGCACCGGCTCGCCGCCGTGCTCGCGGACGATCTCCGGGACCGCCCGCGAGGTGATCAGGTTGTGGATGATCGTCGTCCCGTGGCCCTTGGCCAGCTCGCGGACCGCGACCAGCGCGGTGATCGCCGAGGGGCTCACCGGCTCGCCGCGCTCGTCGACGACGAACACCCGGTCGGCGTCGCCGTCGAAGGCCAGCCCGATGTCGGCGCCGGTGCGGCGCACCTCGGCCTGCAGGTCGACGAGGTTGGCCGGGTCCAGCGGGTTGGCCTCGTGGTTGGGGAAGGAGCCGTCGAGCTCGAAGTACATCGGCAGGACGGTCAGCGGCAGGTCGGCCAGGACGACGGGCACCGTGTGGCCGCCCATGCCGTTGCCGGCGTCGACGACCACCCGCAGCGGCCGGATCTGCGACAGGTCGACCAGCGAGCGCAGGTGGGCGGCGTACCCGGCGAGCAGGTCGCGCTGGGTGACGCTCGCCGTGCGGTCCGGGACGCGGTCGTAGGTGTCGTCCTCGGCCCACTCGCGGATCGTGGCCAGGCCCGAGTCCTGGCCCACGGGGGCGGCACCGGCGCGGCAGAGCTTGATGCCGTTGTACTGCGCCGGGTTGTGGCTGGCGGTGAACATCGCGCCGGGGACGCCGAGGGAGCCGGAGGCGAAGTACAGCAGGTCGGTGGAGCCCAGGCCCGCCTCGACGACGTCGACGCCGCGGCTGAGCACGCCCTCGGCGAAGGCCCGCGACAGGGGCACCGAGGAGTCGCGCATGTCGTGGGCGGTGACCACGGCGGTCGCGCCGCTCTCCTGGGCCATGAGCTCGGCGAACGCGGCGCCGATGCGGCGCGCGACGGCCTCGTCCCACTCGTCGGGTACGACGCCACGCACGTCGTAGGCCTTGATGATCGAGGAGAGGTCCGCCACGCGGGCGACCCTATAAGGACCCCGTCCTCCTCACGCTTCACACGCTCAGCGCGAGTCCCCGGACGGGGCCGGGTCCTTGCTCAGGTGATGTCGGGGAGGACCCGCAGGTGGCCGCGGCGGGTGCCGCTGCCGTCGTCGGCGGGGTTGCGCGGGGGCTCGGGGCGGGCCGCCTCGCGGACGGCGTCGGCCAGCGCGAGCAGGTCGTCGCCGGTCGGGCCGGAGTCCTCGACGTCGATCTCGTGCCGGACGACCTCCCAGCCGCGCGGCACGGTCAGCCGCTCGGCGTGGAACTCGCAGAGGTCGTAGCTGTGCGGCTCCGAGAAGGTCGCCAACGGGCCGACGACAGCGGTCGACTCCGCGTACACGTAGGTCAGAGTCGCTGCCGCCGGTTGCGCGCAGCCGCTGCGCGAGCAGCGACGTGACTGCCTCACCACCGGTTCCTCACGCCCCGCACAGTAGACGCGTACCCGGGTCGTTGGCATCAGGCACACCGCGGATCGCGCCCGTGGCGACAGCACCAGTCCCACCCTCCACGAGGGTCCCGTGCACCCCTCCAGGACGCCCCGGCGGGTCCGCCCGGGCGCGACCGGCGGCCCCGGCCGCCGCCGCCGTACGCTCCACTCGCCATGAGCCGACCCGCCCGTTCCCGCCGCGACCGGCACGGCCGCGGGCTGCGCGGGCGCCTGGTGCCCGACGGCGTCCCGCTGGCCCGCAGCCGCGGCGAGCAGTTCGACGACCTCGTCCTCGACGCGGTGGAGGACCTCGAGCGCCGGTGGGAGAAGGAGCTGGCCGGCGTCGAGTTCGCCGTCGAGGACGTCCCGTGGGTGGAGCACACCAGCCCCGACGAGGTGGTGCTCGACGCCGACGTCCTGGACGACGGCAGCGTCCCGCTGGCCCGCGTGCTGCCCGCGCACCGGGAGGGCGGACGCGAGGTGCCGCCGCGGATCGTCGTCTACCGGCGGCCGCTGGAGCTGCGCGCGCACGACCGGGACGACCTCGCCGACCTCGTGCGCGACGTCGTCGTCGACCAGGTGGCGGTGCTGCTGGGGCGCGACCCGGAGGAGATCGACCCCACGGGCTAGCGCCGGCTCAGCGCTCGGGCACCTGCACGGGGCTGCCCAGCTCGGCGGCGATGCCCCGCGCGTCGGCCAGCCGCGCCCGGCAGAAGGCGAGGTCCAGGCCGTCGCCGCGGTCGGCGCGGGTGAGCCGCCCGGCCAGCTGCTCCAGGGCGACGGCGTGCCACAGCAGGCCGACGTCGGGCTCCTCCCAGCCGGCGGTGCGGTCGAGCACCACGCGGGCGATGCGGGCGCGGTCCTCCTCGTCCGGCGTGCTGGCCCACAGGGTCAGCAGGTCCCGGTGGCGCGGCCCGGAGCGCACGCCGGCCCACTCCAGCACCACCATGCGGCCGGTGTCGTCGAGGACGGCGTTGGCGGCGCGGAAGTCCCCGTGGGTGACCTCCGACAGCGGCAGCTGGGCGGCCGCCGCCCGCACCGCGCGCAGCTCGCCCAGCCGGACGCCGCCGCGCACCAGCCGCCCGGTGGCGCCGACCGAGGTCCGGGCGCGGCGCAGGGTCGGCGGGGCCGGCGGCTGCCAGGGGCTGCCCGGGGGCGCGGGCAGCGGCGCGACGCGCATGGCGGCGTCGACGGCGGCCTCGGTCCAGCGGGGACCGCCGCCGGGCACGGGGTGGACGCGGCGGGACAGCAGCCACCGCCCGTCGTCGGCGGCGGCCAGCACCTCCGGGACGCCGATCTGCCGCTCCTCGGCCCAGCGCCGTCCCCGCAGCTCCGCCCGCAGCCGCCGTCGTCCGCTCTCGGTGACCGCGAGGTCGACGACCCGGTCGGCCAGCACGCCCTGGACCACGCCCAGCGACGCGGTGAGGTCGGTGACCCCGGTGAGCGGCTGCTCGACGCCGAGCTCGGCCAGCAGCGCGCCCACCCGTTCCCGCGCCGCACCCTCCGCCGCTCCCCCGCTGCTGCTCACCCGTGGAGCCTCCCAGCCCGCCGCCCACCCTGCACGGAGGGCGACCGGAGGGGGCCGGCGCCCCTGGGATGCTTGCGGGGATGGACTCCTCCGCGCCGGCCGCCGTGCCCTGGGTCGTGCTGGGCGTGGCGCTGCTGGCGCTGGCCGGGGTCGCCGCGTGGCTGCTGACCGGCCGCCGGGGCCGCCCCGGTGCCGGCTCGCCGGTCCGGCGGGAGCCGCCCGTCCCCCGTCCCGCGACGCGCTTCCCGCACGACGACCTGCCCGGGTTCCTCGACGCGCCGCCCGGCACCCCGCCGGTCCCCGCGGCGGTCGCGCCCCCTGCCGACCCGGCGCCGGAGGCCGAGGACCCGGACGGCGGGTCGGGGTCCGGCCGGGTGGTGGCCGGGATGGCGGCGGTCGCGCTCCTGCTCGTCGGCGCGCTCGCGGTGGTCGCCGCGGGCACGCGGGACGACGACGACCCGCCGGTCGCGGCGGAGCCGAGTCCCCCGCCGCCCGCGGCGTCGCCGACGGCGGGGACGCCCACGCCCGTCCCGGTGCCGGAACTGCCCGGGGTGCCGGCCGACCCGCTGCCGGGCGAGAGCGGCGCCGGCGCCCTGGCCGACCGGTCGGTGCCCCTCGGGGAGGACGGCGTCACCGCCACGCTCGCCTTCGAGGGGATCGTCGTCGCGCGGCACGCGGTCGGCATCACCGTCGCCGAGCCCGTGGTGAGCGTCACCGCCACCGGCGACCCGGCCGGGGACGGCGCGGCGCTGGCACACCTGGCGCTGCCGACCTGGAACTGCGTGGCCGACGAGCCCCCGCCCGACCCGGAGGAGGCCGGCTGCGTGCGGTCGACCCCCGAGTACGCCGACCTGCCCTCCCCCGCCCTGCAGGTCACGCGGGACGGCGACGACGTCCGGCTGACCGGCCGCTTCCCCACCTACACGCGGCCGATCGCCACCGCCCCGGCCTACACGGGACGGGTGTACGACCTGACGGTGACCGTCTCCCCGGCCGGGCCGGTGCGCGACGGCGGCGCGGTCGCCGAGGCGACGCTGTTCCTCGGCACCGACCGGACGACGACGGCGCGCGAGGGGTTCAACGTGGTCCGGTACGCCGGCTGAGCGGCCCGCCGGACAGCGTGAGCGAGACGACCGGCGCCCCCATCTCGTGGGTCAGGCCGCCGACGTCGGAGGTGCCCCACCAGGGCCGGCGGTCGGCGCCGTCGACGAGGGTGAGCAGCCCGGCCCTGAGCCGGTCGCCCTCGGCCAGCACGGCCAGCTCGACCTGACCGATCGCGGCGTGCAGGCGGGCGGCGGCGCGCAGCAGCAGGCGGGTGCGGCGGTCGGGCTCGCGGGCCAGCAGCTGCGGCAGCCACCGGTCCAGCTCGCGGGGGTCGCGGCTGCGGTGCACCGGGCCGGCCTCGTCGAGCGCGTCGACCAGGCGGGTGCTGCGCGCGGTGGAGAACGCCGCCTCCGGCCGCAGCCGGCCGAGCTCGCGCAGCGTGGGGTCGCCCAGGGGCAGCCCGGTGAGGCGCAGCGTCCACGGGCGGCGTCCCCGGTCGAGCAGGTCCAGCACGCCGGCGGCCAGTTCCCCGGCGGCGGCGTCGTCCCGGGCCGGCAGGCGGGCCGGTGCCGTGCCCGCGGGCACCGGGGCGTCGTCCCCGAGGAGGGTGACGGCGATCCGCGGCCCCCGGCCGGCGAGCACGAGCGGGGCCAGCGCGGCCGGCCCGCCGACGCGGTCGGGGTCGCGGTCGACGACGACGGCGACCGGCCGGGAGCCCGGCCGGCGGTGGGCGGCCGCGACGTTGAGCACGGTGGTCAGCCAGGGGCTCCGGGCGGTGACGGGGGCGCGGACGGCGGCCTGCAGGGGGACGGCGGCGCGCAGCTCACCGACCACCTCGGCCCGGCCGGTCGCGACCCTGGTCAGTGGTCCCCGCGTCGTCACCCCCGAATGGCACCACAGCCGCCGACGGCGTCGCGTCGGCGGCTGTGGTGGAGCTGCGGTGGTGTCAGGTCGTGCCGTGTGCCGTCCCCTGCGCAGGGACGGGGTCCTCGTTCAGATGGCGCGGCGACGCAGCCGGCGGCGCTCCCGCTCGGAGAGCCCGCCCCAGATGCCGAAACGCTCGTCGTTGGCCAGCGCGTACTCGAGGCACTCGGCCTTGACCTCGCAGCCGGTGCAGATCTTCTTCGCCTCGCGGGTCGAGCCGCCCTTCTCGGGGAAGAACGCCTCGGGGTCGGTCTCGGCGCACAGCGCCCGCTCCTGCCAGGACTGGGCGTCGGCCTCCAGGCCCACGCTCCAGAGCCCGGCGAAGGCCTGGCCGGCACCCTCGACGCCCCGGTCGGCGTTCCGCTCTGACGCACTGACGTAGTCGCTCAACCACGACACCTCTGCCATGACGATGCGTCCCCTCTCGCTGTCGTCCCGATGTGCGCCCTCCGGGACGATCCCGGGCCGCTCGGCACTTGCTGACACCGCCGGAATTACACGCGTGTCGTTGCGTAGGCGTCAACTTCGCGCGGTGTAAGCGGATCGCCACACCAGCCTCACCCGTCACGTCCTGTTCGTCACATCTCGTCACACCCCTCGACACGCCCGTCGAACAGTCGACAACTGCCCATGGGGCACGATGACTTTCGTGCGAATCGTCGTGCTCGCCGGAGGGGTCGGCGGAGCCCGATTCCTGGCCGGCCTCCGTGCTGCCGCCCCCGATGCCACCCTCACCGCCGTCGTCAACACCGGGGACGACGTCACGATGCACGGGCTGCGGATCTGCCCGGACCTCGACACGGTCATGTACACCCTCGGCGGCGGCATCGACCCCGACCGCGGCTGGGGCCGGCTCGGCGAGAGCTGGACGGTCAAGGAGGAGCTGGCCGCCTACGGGGCCGAGCCCACCTGGTTCGGCCTGGGCGACCGCGACCTCGCCACCCACCTGGTGCGCACCCGGATGCTCGACGCCGGGTACCCGCTGTCGCAGGTGACCGCGGCGCTGGCCGACCGCTGGGAGCCGGGCGTCGAGCTGCTGCCGATGAGCGACCAGCGGGTCGAGACCCACGTCGTGGTGGCCGACCCCGACAGCGGGCGGCAGCAGGCGATCCACTTCCAGGAGTGGTGGGTGCGCCACCGCGCGGCGCTGCCGGCGTCGGCGTTCGTGCAGGTCGGCGTGGACGCCGCCCGCCCCGCCCCCGGGATCGCCGAGGCGTTCGCCGCCGCCGACGCGGTGCTGCTGGCGCCGTCGAACCCGGTGGTGTCGATCGGGACGGTCCTCGGGGTGCCGGGCCTGCGCGAGGCGCTGCTGGCCACGCCGGGCCGGGTGGTCGGGGTCTCCCCCATCGTGTCCGGCGCCGTGGTCCGCGGGATGGCCGACCGCTGCCTGCCGGTGGTGGGCGTGGAGGTCAGCGCGGAGGGCGTCGGCCGGCACTACGGCGCCCGCACCGCCGGCGGGCTGCTGGACGCCTGGCTGGTGCACACCGGCGACCGGGCCGACGTCCCCGGCGTCGACGTCCGCGCCGTGCCGCTGCTGATGAGCGACCCGGACGCCACGGCCGCGATGGCCCGCGCCGCCCTGGACGCCGCCGGTGTCTGAGGGCATCTCGATCCGCCCGGTCCCCGGGCTGCCGGAGTTCGGGCCGGGTGACGACCTCGCCGCCGCGATCGCCGGCGCCGCGCCGTGGCTGGCCGACGGCGACGTCGTCGTCGTCACCTCCAAGGTGGTCTCCAAGGTCGAGGGCCGGCTGGTGCACGTCGAGCCGGGCACCGACCGGGAGGCCGCCCGCCAGCGGGCCATCGACGCGGAGACCGTGCGGGTGGTGGCCCGCCGCGGGCCGCTGAAGATCGTCGAGACCCGGCACGGCTGGGTGGTGGCCGCGGCCGGCATCGACGCCTCCAACGTCCCCGGCGACGCGCTCGTGCTGCTGCCGGCCGACGCCGACGCCTCCGCGCGGGAGCTGCGGGCGCGGCTGCGCGAGCTGCTGGGGGTCACCGTCGCCGTCGTGGTCAGCGACACGTTCGGCCGCACCTGGCGGGAGGGGCTCACCGACGTCGCGGTGGGCTCGGCCGGGATCGCCGCGCTCGTCGACCACCGCGGGGACGTCGACGTCCACGGCAACCGGCTGGAGACCACCCAGGTGGCCGTCGTGGACGAGCTGGCCGCGGCAGCGGACCTGGTGAAGGGCAAGCTCGGCGGGATCCCGGTGGCCGTCGTCCGCGGCCTGGCCGTCGACCCGCCGGCCGAGGACGCCGGCACCCGGCCGCTGGTGCGCCTGGGCCCCGGCGACCTGTTCCGCCACGGCACCCGCGACCTCGTGGGCTCGCGCGCACCGGCGGCGGACCTCCTGCCCCGCCCCGGCGAGCTGGACGCCGTCGCCGAGGCCTTCCGCGTCGCGGTGGCCGCGCTGCCGGAGTTCCCCGTGGTGGTGCGCTACGGCGGGGAGGGCGACGGCGTGGTCGACGTCCACCTGCCGGAGCGGGCGACCACGACGACCGCGCTCAACCTGGGGGCGCTGATCGGCGCGGTCGTCGTGCAGCTGCACGCGGAGGGCTGGACGACGCGCTGGGAGCCGGTCGGGACGCCGGGCGGGACCTCGCTCGTCGGCAGGTTGTGGCTCGGTTCACCCGACCCCTAGCCAGCGGACTGGGTAGCGTCGGTGATCATGCGCGGGATCATCCTGGCCGGGGGCACCGGCAGCCGCCTGTTCCCCATCACGCAGGCCGTGAGCAAGCAGCTGATGCCGGTCTACGACAAGCCGATGGTCTACTACCCGCTCTCGACGCTGATGATGGCCGGCGTCCGGGAGGTGCTGGTCATCACCACGCCCGGCGACCAGGAGGCCTTCCGGCACCTGCTCGGCGACGGCAGCCGGCTCGGGATGACCATCGAGTACGCCGCCCAGCCGAAGCCGGAGGGTCTGGCGCAGGCGTTCCTCATCGGCGCGGACTTCATCGGCGACCAGGCCGTCGCGCTCGTCCTCGGCGACAACATCTTCTACGGCGCCGGCCTGGGCACCGCGCTCTCCCGGCTGCCGGAGCCCGACGGCGGGCACGTCTTCGCCTACCACGTGGCCAACCCGCAGGACTACGGCGTGGTCGAGTTCGACCACGACGGGCGGGTCCTCTCCATCGAGGAGAAGCCCGCGCACCCGAAGAGCTCCTACGCCGTGCCCGGGCTGTACTTCTACGACAACCAGGTCGTCGAGATCGCCCGCGGCATCACGCCCAGCGCGCGCGGCGAGCTGGAGATCACCGCGGTCAACGACCACTACCTGCACCAGGGCCGGCTGACCGTCACCGTGCTCGACCGCGGCACCGCCTGGCTGGACACCGGCACGTTCCAGTCGCTGCGCCAGGCCACCGAGTTCGTCTCCGTCGTCGAGGACCGCCAGGGCCTGAAGATCGGCTGCATCGAGGAGGTCGCCTGGCGGCAGGGCTGGCTGGACGACGACGGCCTGCGCCGGGCGGCCGAGCCGCTGGGCAAGAGCGGCTACGGCGACTACCTGCTGCACCTGCTGGTCGAGGGTCGCTGACCCGTCGGCTCCCTGATCGGCCCGCTCGAGAACAACCCCTTCGGGGAATGAGCTCCGCTCGCTGACCTGTCGATGGACAGGGGACGCCCGCCGTACGCGGGGCCCTCGATGGACGGGACAGCATGGGGACGACGACAGGGAGCGGCTCGGTCAGCCGGAGGCGCAGGGCGCTGGCCGTGGCCGCCGCGGCGACGGTCGGGTTCAGCGGTGCAGCGGTCGTGGACGCGTTCGTCCTCTCCCCGACACCGGCCATGGCCGACGAGCTCGGGCCGGGCGACGGGCTGACCCGCCTGGTGGTGCAGACCGCCGGTGGGGTGGGCGCCGAGCAGCTGGCGGCGCTGGACGCGCTGCCGGCCGTCGACTCGGCCCAGCTGCTGTCGGACGGCTCGGCGCTGGTCGCCGGCACCGGCATCACGGACGACGACATGCGCGGGGTCGTGCCCGGCGCCGAGGTGGTGCCCTCCGTGCCCGGCGAGGTGGCCGGCGCGACCATCAGCGACCCGTACTGGAGCGAGTACGGCTGGAACCTGGAGAACACCGGGTCCAACGCCTACAGGGGGTGGGTGCCGGCGACGGCGGGCGCCGACGTCTCCGCCGTCACCGGCTGGCAGGCCGGCACCGGCCGCGGGATGGTCGTGGCGGTGGTCGACAGCGGCTACGCCCTGTCGCACCCGGACATGGCCGGTGCCCTGTGGACCAACCCCGACGAGCCCTGCGGCTCGGCCGACACCGACGGCAACGGCCGGCCCGGCGACTGCCACGGCTGGAACTTCTACCGCAACAGCCCGGACGTCTCCAACGGCGGCGACAACGCCCACGGGACCGCGGTCGCCGGGATCGTCGCGGCCCGCGCCGGCAACGGCCAGGGCATCGCCGGGGTCGCCCCGGACGCCACGATCATGCCGCTGGTGATCGGGGGCGGCGCCAGCGTGGACCTGGTGCTCGGCGCGGAGGCGATCCGGTACGCGGTGGACAACGGCGCCGACGTCGTCAACGCCAGCTGGGGCAGCAGCGAGGCGGTGTACGACCCGAGCGACAGCTCCTACGGGGCGCGCCTGCTCAGCGCGGCCATCTCCTACGCCAACAGCAAGGGCGTGGTCGTCGTCGCCGCGGCCGGCAACGACCACGCCGACCGGGACGTCGCCCGCAAGTACCCGGCCAGCCTCGACGTGCCTGGCCTGATCACCGTGGGCAGCAGCACCGCCCAGGACACCGTCGCCGCGCACTCGGCCTACGGGGCCACGACGGTGGACCTGTTCGCGCCCGGCGAGTACGTCACGGTCAACACCAGCGAGGGCGGCTACAACACGCTGGGTGCCGGCACCTCGTACGCCGCTCCGCACGTCGCCGCGGCGGTCGCGCTGTACAAGGCCCAGAACCGCACCGCCGGCGCCGTGGAGCTGAAGACCGCCGTCCTGGACGACGTCCACCACCTGGCGGCGTTCGGTGGCCGGTCGGTCACCGGTGGCCGGCTGGCCCTGGACGACCTGGGCAACACCGCCGCGCCGGTGTCCTACGTCTTCTCCGGCCTCGCCGCGGACGCCGGCACGGTCACGCCGCAGGTGGTGGCGACCGGGTCGACGCCGGCCGGCGGGTACGAGGTGGTCCTCGGGCTCGGCATGGAGCACGCCGGCCAGCTCTACGCCCTGGCCGACCACGACATCACGCTCGACGGGGTTCCCGCGACCACGGACGACAACGGGGAGGCCACGTTCTCCCTCGGCCACCGGTCCAGCCTGGGCTCGGTGGTGCTGTCCCCCACGACCGAGCTGGCGGACGGCCGCTACGTCCTGACCGCGCAGATCACCCGTGAGGGCAGCCCGCTCGGCCTGGCCTACGCGGCACCCCTCCTGGTCGGGGACGAGGCGAGGAGCACGGCGCCGCAGCCGGGCACGCAGACGCCGGGCACGCCGGTCCCGGACCCGGACCCGGACACCCAGACCCCGGGCACCCAGACGCCCGGCACGCAGTCGCCGGGCACCCAGACCCCGGGGACCCAGACGCCGGACACCCAGACCCCGGGGACCCAGTCGCCCGGCACGCAGAGCCCGGGCACCCAGACGCCGGACACCCAGACCCCGGGGACCCAGACGCCGGACACGCAGACCCCGGGTACTCAGTCGCCCGGCACGCAGACGCCCGACACGCACACCCCGGACAACCAGACCCCCGGCACCCCGACGCCGGGCACACCGGTCCCGGCCCCGGACACGCCGGCCCCGGGCACGGAGTCCCCGGTCGCGCCGACGCCGGACGCCCCGACCCCGACGCCGGGGACGCAGACCCCGGACACCGAGACCCCGGGCACGCAGACGCCCGGCACCCAGACCCCGGGCACGCAGTCCCCGGACACGGGTGACAAGAAGGTGTACGAGGAGCAGGGGCCCTACCGGCTGACGTCGATCTCGCCGACACGGGTCAGCACGGCGGGCGGCACCCAGGTGACGATCACCGGGCTGGCCATCCCGCAGGGCGCCACCGTGCGGGTCGGTGCCACCCGGGTGGCTCAGGTCTCGGACGCCCTGACGACCAGTTCGCGGGTGGTGTTCCGGACACCGGCAGCGGTGGCCGGCAGCTACGACGTCTACGTGTTCGGACCCGACGGGGAGACCTACTCCGTCCTGGCCGACGGCCTGACGTACGTGGATGCGGACACTCCGTCGACGGGCGGGGGGACGCCGGACCCCGGTGAGGAGGACCCGGCTCCGCAGACGCCAGGGACCCAGTCCCCGGGCACGCAGACGCCAGGGACGCAGACGCCGGGCACCCAGACGCCCGGCACGCAGCCCCCGGCCGGCAACGGCGGGATCGTCACCGGCCCGAACGGTGAGCGGCTCGTCCACTCGACCCGGTTCGCCTCACTGGGGTCCTCGATCTGGGGCGTCAACTGCGCGAACGGTTGCAGCGGACTGTCGCTGTAGGTACCCGCACGACAGCACCGCCGCGCACCCGATCGGGTGCGCGGCGGTGTCGTCGTCAGCAGGTGCTCAGGGGAGTTCCTCGCAGGCGATGAGGTCGTTGTCCGAGTCCAGCCGGGCCACGTCGCCGTACAACGGGTAGTAGCGGTTGAACCACTCCTGGGCCTGCAGCTGGGTCGCGAAGTCCGAGCAGTTGACGGAGTCACCCGGGTTCGAGGGAGTGGCCGGCCCGGCTGCCCGGCGGACGCCGAGGGTGTCGATCCGGTCGCCGTTCCAGTCGCCGCTGAAGACGGTGTCGGTGGGCTCGCCGTAGTCCAGCGTCCGGTCGGCGACGCCCGAGGTGAGCGAGTGCCGGAGGAAGTAGGTGGCACCGCGGCGGACACCGAGGGTGTCCCCGGCCTGCCCGGCCGACCACCGGCCGACGAGCACCCGGTCGCCCGGGTCGCCGTAGGAGAACTCGCTCGAGGCGACCCCGGTGTTCAGGTCGTTCTTCACGAAGTAGTGCCCGCCGCGGCGGACCACCAGGGTGTCGGTGCCGTTGCCGTCCCAGTCCCCCACCAGCACGGTGTCGCCCGGGTCGCCGTAGACGAACGTGGTGTCCGCCCGGCCGGTGGTGACGCTGTTCTTGACGAAGAACGTGTTGCCGCGGCGGACGGCGAGGGTGTCGGTGCCGTTGCCGTCCCAGTCCCCCACCAGCACGGTGTCGCCCGGGTCGCCGTAGGAGAAGACGACGTCCGCCCCGCCCGAGGTGTTGCTGTTCCGCGCGTGGAAGGTGATGCCGCGGCGCACCATCAGGGTGTCGGTGCCGTTGCCGTCCCAGTCGCCGGCGTAGACCTCGTCCGCGTGGTCACCGTAGGTCAGCCGGATGTTGGCCTGGCCGGTGAATGCGTCGTTGAGGTAGTACTCCGCCCCCACACCGCCGACCGTCGTCCCCTGAGCCGCTGCCGGACCCATCGCCGTCAGCAGCCCCGCCGTGGCGACCGCAGCCGCCAGCCCTGCACGTGTTCCCCGTGACATGTCCCTGCCCCCGTTCGGGCGCCCCCGTGACGCCGCGCACACCGTGCCATGGATCGGCGCGTTCCGGAACTCCCCGGCCTCAGGGACCCCAGCCGCCCCGCCGTCCTCGGCCGGGAGCAGTGGAGGAGGTCAGTCGCGGCGACGGGCGCCGACGGCCACGGTGACGGCCAGTCCGACGGTGACCAGGCCGGCGACGGACCCGGCGAGGACCCCGACGCCGTCGGCGTTCAGCAGGGCGCTGGGCGCCATCGAGGACGCGGTCTGCAGATCGGCGGCGGGAACGGCCGAATAGCGGTCCTCACCGGGAGCCACCGCCCCGGTCGGGGTCGCAGCCTGGATGGGAGCGCTCGCTCGTGCCGTCGTCCGCTGCGGCACCGGGGTGCTCGCCGCGACCGGGGTCTCGGTGGGAGCCGCGGTCGCCGTCGGGGCCGGTGTCTCCACCGGAGCCGGCGCGTCCACCGAGGCCGAGGGCTCCGCGGCGGTGGGGGTCTCGGGCGCTGCGGCGGTCTCCGTCGGACCGGACCCCCCGACCGCAGCCTCCAGCAACGGCGCCTCCGGTGCGGGGTCCTCCTCAGTGGCGGTGGTCCCGGCCGGTTCCGGGACGTCGTCGGCCGCCGGGGTCTCGCTGGGCGTGGGCGTCGCGTCGGCGGCAGGGGCGGCGTCCTCGGCGGGAGCGGCGGTGTCCTCGGCGGGAGCGGCGGTGTCCTCGGCCGGTGCGGCCTCGCTCGGCTGCGCCTCGGCGGCTGCCCCGGACTCGGGCGACGGCACGGTGGGCGCCGGCTCCAGCAGCCCGTCGAGGACCACACCGGTCGCCGGCGCCGCGAACGTCAGGACGATCGACATCGGCTCAGGACCCTCGCCGAGCCCGTCCGCCACCACCACGGCCCGGCCGGGACCCTCGGTCGGCGTTCCCGCGGCGGTCCCGGTGGCATCGACATCGAGGTCGAGCACGCGGAGGAGGGCAGCCCCGCCGTCCCCCGGGACGAGCCGCGCCGCCGGGTCGGTGGCCGCGAGCGCGGTGAGCTCCTCGACGGTGCCCAGGTCGATGACCAGCGTGCTGCCCGGGCTCACGTCGAGCCGGGTGGGCGCGGCGTCCGGAGCCTCTCCGCCGGGGACCGCGACGTCCAGGCCGGTCACGCCGTCGGGTACGTGGAACAGCAGCTCGCCACCGGTGTCGTCGTGCGCGCAGCTCACGGTCGTCCCGTCGGCCGAGGACGCGCAGATGCCGGCGGCGCCGGCGACCGCGGCGTCCATCAGACCGAGGGTGGACAGGCCTCCGACCGCGGCGAGGGCCAGGGTCGAGCGGAGCGCGGCGCGTGACACGGAGGTACTCCCGGGGTCCGGCCGCCCACCCTCCGGCCGGTCGGCCGTCGAGCGACCGGTGGCGGCCTTCGATACCGGGACGTTATGAACTCAGATCAGGACAGAGCGTGAGGACACGCGACTCAGTGGCGAGGTCGGGACTCCTGTGACGACTGGGGCGTCCCGACGGCTGATCACCGTCCGGATCGCTGCGCCGCGGCCTGCCACGCCCTGTCGGCGATGATCCGCCCGGCCGTGACCGCGGCCTCGGGGGTGGGGTGCAGGTTGTCGGGGGTGGCCCAGGGCGCCCAGGCGTCCCCGTGGGCGACCGGCGTCCAGGGGTCGACGTAGCGCCACCCCATGTCGCTGGCGAGCGCGGCGAGCCGGGAGTTGAGCAGCGCGCGCTGCGCCGGGAACTCGGTGATCGGGACGATGCCGACGAGCAGGACCTCACGGGTGCCGACGGTGGCGGCGACGGCCCGCAGGTCGTCCGCGGTGACCTCCCACGGGATGCCGCGGAGCAGGTCGTTGGTGCCGGCCAGGAGCACGAGGACGTCGGCCGGGGTGCGGGTGACGTGGGCCCGCATGTCGCCCGCGGTCGCGCCGGGCACGGCCCACCCGCCGGCGAGCTGGAGGCGGCCGGCGGTCTCCCCGCGCACCCAGCCGTGGGGGCCGGGGACACCGAGGGAGTCGTGCGGCCCGAGCCCGGCGGTGATCGAGTCGCCGACCGCGACGTAGGTGCGCACGGGCGGACCGGCTGGGGCGGGTGCCGGCGGAGCGGGCCGGTCCACGCCGCCCACGACGTCGTTGCGGCGGACGCCGAGCCCGTCGCCGTACAGGGTCAGCGGCTGCCCGTCGGCCCCGACGGTCCGCTCCAGCTGCGCGGTGAAGGCGGTGTCGGTGGGGTTGCCGAAGTGGAACGTCGACCTGGTGCGCAGCGCGTGGCCGCCGCGTCGCGCCTCCGCCGTCCAGACCTCCTCGGAGAGGAAGTAGGCGTTGCCGCGGCGGACGGCCAGCGCGTCGGCGTGGTCGCCGGACTCCCCCGGCACGCCGTACGCGGGCGACGTGGCCCAGTCCCCCACCAGGACGGCGTCGCCGGGCTCACCGAACCAGAAGTCGTAGTCGGCGACGCCGGTGGTCGTGCTGTTCTTGACGAAGTAGTGGTTCCCGCGCCGCACCATGAGCGTGTCGGTGGTGACCGGGCGCAGGGCGTCGGCGGCGCTGGTGTCGCCGTCCCAGTTGCCCACCAGGACGGTGTCCCCGGGGTCGCCGTAGGCGAAGACGGAGTCGGCGACGCCGGTGGTCACGTCGTTCTTGACGTGGAAGACGTTGCCGCGCCGGACGGCGAGGGTGTCGGTGCCGTCGCCGTCCCAGTCGCCCACGAGCACGGTGTCGCCGGGGTTCCCGTAGGCGAAGCTGCGGCCGCCCTGCCCGCGGATGGTGAAGGTGTTGCCCCGCCGGACCATCGCGTCGTCGCGGCCGTCGGCGCCGAAGGAGCCGTCGGGACGGACGAAGTCGCCGAGGTACACCTCGTCGCCCGGGTCGCCGAACCAGTACTGCTCGACCGCGACGCCGGAGGTGTTGCCGGCGCCGGAGAGGAAGTAGTGGTTGCCCGCCCCGCCGACGGGGTCGCCCTGGGCGGACGCCGCCGGGACGCCGGCCCCACCAACGCCGACGGCCAGGACGACGGTCAGCGTGCCCAGCCGCCGCAGCGTGCCGCCCGGGCGCGGGGAACCGCACCCGCGCGCTGTCGCGTCCATCTCGCCGTTCTCCCCGTGGTTCCACCGTTCCGGTCGCACCGGCGGCAGGTGGTCGTGCCGGCCCTGGACGCGTCATGGGCCCGCAGCGGGGCCCACCCATCCGGCACGGCGCCACGTGCCCGAACGGCGGGGACACGTCCGACGACCCGCTGCCGGGCTCGGCCATGGTGGCACGGACGCCTCGCGACACGGCGCCGACACGACCGAGTCCCGATGGCGGGCGGACGACCCGCCCCGCGCTCAGTACGGGGGCGGGGTGCTGACTGCGGTGAGGCCGGCGGGGGTGGTGACGGTGAGGGTGCCGTCGTCGGTGAGGTGGTGCCTCCAGCCGGGGGCCTGGTGCTTGCCGCGGTGGTGGATGGTGCAGTAGCCGACCAGGTTGGCCGCGCTGGTGGGGCCGGCGGGCCAGGGGCGGGAGTGGTCGAGCTCGCCGCTCCGCGGGACGCGGCGGCGGCAGCCGGGGAAGCGGCAGCGGCGATCGCGGGCGCGGACGAACCGGTCGAGGGCGGCGCCGGGCCGGTAGCCGGCGGCCGGGCCTGGGGCACGCAGGCCGGGCCGGCCGGTGAGGTCGTGGCTGCAACCCTGCGGGCGGCGGCGGCAGGGCGGGGTGCCGCAGTGCGCCGCGCGGCGCAGGCCGGGTGCATCGGTGAGCGCCACCAGCGCACCGGTGAGGGCGTCGGTCAGGGCGATGCGCGGCCGGTCGGCCAGCCCGCCGCCGGCGGTGGCCGCGAGCAGTCCGGTCAGCTCGTCGCGGGCGGTCTCGGTCGCGGCGCCCAGGGCGGCGAGCGCGTCGGGCGCGGCGGAGACCGCGCCGGCGGGGCTCGCGGTCCAGGCGGTCTCGTCGGCGCTGTCGGCGGCGCGGGCGGTGCCCACCATCCGCCGTGCACGACCCAGCGCCTGCTGGGCGGTGTGCAGCGCGGCACCGGCGTCGTCGACCGCGCGGTCGGCCGCCGCCCACCACTCGACCCGCTCCGGTGGTGCCGAGGTGGCCGGATCCGGATCAGGGGCGGGATCGGGCGGCGGAACCCCGTCCGCACACCCATCGGTGCCGGCCGGAGCGCCGAGCCCGCCGGAGGAGGACCAGTCGGCTGCGGCGTCGGCGCCGGTCCGCTGCTCGTCTGCGGCCGCCTCGCTGCTGCGGTCCGGTTGACCGCCGTCGGGCCGGTCGGGTCGTGGCTCGGGTTCGCTGTGGACCTCCTCGCCGAGGACGCGCCGCTCGAGTTCGGCCCACCAGCGCTCGAGTTCCTCCTGCTCGGCCTGCTGCCACGGGAGCTCCGCCGCGTCGACCGTGGCGTCGCGTGGGCCTGCGCCGAGGGAGTCAGCGGCGGTCACCGCGCGGGTGGAGGTGCCCGCCGAGGCGGCCGCCGGGGAGCGCTGACCGGCGACGGCGCGCAGCAGTTGGCGGACCATCTCCGCCGGGACGACCTGGCCGTCGACCTCGCCGGGGGTGTCACCGCCGAGCAGCGTGCCGATCGAGGCGACCACGGTGAGCAGGACCTGCACCGGCGGCAGGTCGCTCTCGCCGGGACGCAGCACCAGGTCCAGCAGGCAGTCGACCATCCTCTGCCCGCGACTCCGCCCGTCCCCGGGATCGGGATCCAGGGCGTCGGCGCAGGCACCCAGCGCCCGGTACAGCGCCTGCGCCTCGGGCATCGTGCAGACCACGGTTAGCGCCGCCATCCCCTCGGTCCGCTCCGGGCGCAGGCTGATCCCGCGCTCGCGCAACGCCGCCGCCAGCCGCCGGGCGGCCGCGCGGGCATCGCGCTGGAGCACCACCCGGCGGGCCTTGGCGCCCAGCTGCGCCGGGGTGGTCACCGACCGGCCGCCCATCCAGGCCAGCAGCTCGCCCTCCACCTCCGCCCGCAACCGCTCGTCGGCGATCGGCGCGACCTTGTCCAGCAGGTGCCACAGGTGGCCCGTGTGCAGGACGCCGGTCTCCAGGGCGGCCAGGGTCGCCGGCAGCCGGTGCACCAGCGTCAGCGACCGCTCCAGCAGCTCCTCGGCCGCCGCCGCGGTGATGCCCAGCGCCAGCGACAGCTCCGGCGCCGCCCACTCGCTCACCGCCCGTAGCACCTCGGGTCGCGCGGCCCACCGCTCGGCGCTCATCGCGCCGGGCTCACCCTGCTGGCGATCGACGCACGCCGGCCGCGACGCGGCGAACTCCGCCACCGCCCGGGCACGCACCGCGGTCTGCCGCCCGATCTCCCGGTCCGCCGCCTGCACCGCACCCAACGGCCCCGACGCCCAACCGACCGCTGGCACGCGGAGGGCAGCGCCGGGCGATCCGCCCGACTCGACCCGGTCCGCCGCAAGCTCCACGGTTTCGATCATATGTTCGAATCGACACGTGCCACAACGCCTGTGGACAGAGAACTGCAGCTCAGCCGCGTGGAGCACCCATCACGGGAGTCGGGGCGGCAGGATCGAGAGGCCTCCCGCGTCTCACAACCGCCGGTAGTTGGTCGGCGCGTTGCGCGGACCGAACCGCGGGGCGCGCGCGACGCCGCCGGCCAGCAGCAGCCGCACCACCCGCTGGCGCTGGCCGCGCCACGGCTCGAGCAGGGCCATCATCGCGTCGTCGTCGGTGCGGGCGGCGCCGGTCAGCGCGAAGCCGACCTGGTTCTTCAGGTGGTAGTCGCCGTAGCTCACGGTGTCGGGGCAGCCGAACACCCGCTGCACCACCTCCGCCGCCGTCCAGACGCCGATGCCCGGCACCGACTTGAGGCGACGCTGCAGGTCGGCGCAGTCGACCGCCACCTCCGGCTCCAGCCGGGAGGCGACGCCGGCGACGGCGCGCAGGGCGCGGCGGCGGGCGCCGTCGAGGCCGCAGCGGTGCCACTCCCAGTCGGTGACCTCCAGGACCCGCCGCGGGGTCGGGATGACCTTCATCCCCTCGGGCGCAGGGCCGGGGGCGGGCTCACCGGCCAGCCGGATCAGTGCCCGCCACACCCGGTGCGCCTCGACGACGGTGACCTTCTGCTCCAGGACGGCGGGGACGAGGGCGTCCCAGGTGCGACCGGTGCGGCTCAGCCGCAGCCAGGGCGTGGTGCGGTGCAGCCGGGTGACCAGCGGGTGCCCGCCGGGATCCAACTCATCCGGCCGGTCGTCGGCGCCGAGCCAGCCGGGCACCGCGGCCCCGGCGCGCTCGGCGCCGGGGCCCCACGCGGTCACCCGCACCTCCCCGGCGCACACGACGATGCGGACGGTGGCCGGCCCGTCGACGGTGCTCACGGTGCGCCAGGTCGCGCCGTCGACGTGCCGCAGCGTCGGGTCGCCGGCGCTGCGCTGGTGCGGGAAGAGGGTCCGGCGGAGGTCCAGCGGCCAGTCCGGCCGCCAGACGTCGGTGAAGACCGGCGCCTCGAGGGTCGTGCTCAGGTGGTGCTCCCCGGGGAAGAGGGACGGACTGTCAGCGCGGCGCCATCCGGAGCGCGCCGTCCATCCGGATGACCTCGCCGTTCAGGTAGCCGTGCTCGACGATGTCCAGGGCCAGCTCGGCGAAGTCCGACGGGCGGCCCAGGCGCTTGGGGAAGGGTATGCCCGCCGACAGGCTCTGACGGGCCTCCTCGGGCAGGCTGCCGAGCAGCGGGGTGTCGACCAGGCCGGGGGCGATGGTGCACACCCGGACGCCGACGCCGGAGAGGTCGCGCGCCGCCGGCAGTGTCATGCCGACGATGCCGCCCTTGGACGCCGAGTACGCGATCTGCCCGATCTGCCCGTCGTAGGCCGCGATGGAGGCGGTGTTCACCACGACGCCGCGCTCTCCGTCCTCCCCCGGCTCGGTGGCGGCCATCGCGGCGGCGGCCAGGCGCAGCACGTTGAACGTGCCGACCAGGTTGACCATCACGGTGCGGACGAACGGGTCGAAGTCGTGCGGCACGTTCCCCTTGCCGACGGTGCGCTGCGCCGTGCCGATGCCGGCGCAGTTGACCGCGATCCGCAGCGGCCGGTCCTTGCCGGTGGCCTCGGCGACGGCCGCCTCCACCGACGCGGGGTCGGTGACGTCGGTGCGGACGAAGGTGGTGTGCCCGCCGAGCTCGGCGGCCAGCTCCTTCCCGCGGTCCTCCTGGATGTCGAGGATCGTAACGGCCGCCCCGCGGGCGACCAGGGCGCGGGTGGTGGCCTCGCCGAGGCCGGAGGCGCCTCCGGACACGACGGCGGCGACGTCGAAGCTCTTCATGCTGCGGACCCTAGCCGTGCGCGGGGCCGACGGTCCGCCCGCGCGGCGGGGCGGGCACGGGCACCCCCGTACCCTGCGAAGGGGTATCTCCGAGAGAAGAGGCAGGGCATGTTCGAGACGCTGACCGGGGACGTCCAGGGGCCCCTCGAGGTCAAGGGTTCCGTCAAGGTCGAGGGAACTGTGCACGGTGGTGCGGTGGTCACCGGCCGGTTCGAGCTGAACGGCACCTGCAAGGGCCCGCTCGAGGTGCGACTGGACGGCCAGGCCGAGGTCCGCGGAATCGTCGAGGGCGACGTACACGCGCGCGGCGGGAAGCTGCGGCTCAGCGGCGTGGTGAAGGGCAAGCTCGGCGTCAAGGAGGGTGCGGACGTGCTCGTGGCGGTCGGCACCGTGCTCAACGGCCGCCAGCTGCTGCCCGACGGCTCGTTCAATCCTCTCCCGGGCGAGGGCACATACCGCATCCCTCGGGACGCCGCGATGCTGCGCCCCACCCAGAACGGCCCGTGGACGCCGGCGGAGTGAGCCGGCCGCCGCGCTGACGCCCCCGCCTCGGGGGGACAGCGGCACCCCGACGAGAAAGAGGGCGGTTCCCCTGAAGGGACCGCCCTCTTCGCGTCGGCGGGTCAAGCCACCCGAACCGGACACATGCCCTGTCGGCGAACTAGCGACCGCCCGTCTTTCGTCACGCGACATGTCGCTCTGTGAGACATCGCACACCGCACATCCCAGGAAACGTCCGAACCCCCGCTCGGACCGGCAGGTCCGAGCGGGGGTCCGTATGTGGCGGTCGGGCGCAAGGAAGAACACGGCGACCCCCCGCCCGCCGCAAGGATGTGCGGAACCCCCGTCCGTGCCCGGAGGCACGGACGGGGGTCCGACGGGTTACTGCGGTGGTGCGGTGCCGCTCTCAGCCCGAAGGCTCAGTGCGACGTGGGTCGAGGATCAGCCGAAGTTGCGACGGACACCCAGGCCGTCACCGGTGATCTGCAGCGGCTCGCCGGTGCCCTCGTAGGTCGGGTCGCCGTCCTCGTCGAGGATGACCTCACCCTTCAGGTGCTCCATCACCGACTCGCCACCCTTGTAGGCGGGCAGCAGTTCCCCGCCGACGTAGGTGAGCTGCTCGCCACCCTTGAAGTAGATCGGGTCGGACTTCTTGTCAGCGTCGAGGTCCGCGACCTTCTTGGCGTCCACAGACTTCGCCGTGTAGGTGTACCGGTCCTCGTCGTCCATCCCAGCGGCAACAGGGGCCCAAGCGAAGTTGGCGGCATCCGAGACCTCGAGGTCCTGGAGCTTGGCCCACTCGGCTCGCGCCGCCGTGGCCTTGTCCTCAGCGTCCTTCGCCGCGGCGTCGGCGTCGGCCTTCACCGTCGGGTTCGGGGAAGCCTTGACGCGCTCCGCCTCCCACGCAGCCGCCTTCTCCACCGCAGTGGCGGCCGCAGCATCAGCGTCGGCCTGCGCGGTCTTGGCCACGCCGTACTGAGTGTCGACAGCCGCGCTGACGTAGCGCCAGGTCGGCATGACCTGGCCGGCACGGGCCACGACGGCGTCCCCGGCCTTAGCCCGGTCAGCGGCGTACTTGTCGGCTGCAACGTACTCCGGAGCCGGCAGCGCCGGCGGGGTCGGCGTGGTGAAGACGACCTCGCCGTCCTTGTCCAGCTTGTAGTCGGCAGTCGACTGCGTCAGGACCGTGTCACCAGCGCGAGGACCGAAGTTGCCCGCGACAGCAGCCGGGACATCGACGTAGGTGGCGAGCTCGCCATCAACGCGGACGCGGAGCTCACCCTCGCGGTGGACCTGGGTCCAGCCCTTCTTGACGCTGTACTTGTTCGACTTGCCGGCCAGGTCGACATCAGGGTAGTTCTTGTTGTCAGCGTCGAGCTGGCCCCAGGTCATGGGCTTGCCATCCTCGCCACGCTTGTACGAACCATCCTCGAGCACGACCAGGTCGTCCTTGTGGTGGATGATCTCCGTGCCGTCAGCGGCGTAGGTCAGCTCCGTGCCGGCAGCGTCCACGCGAGGCTCACCGCCCCGGTAGGTCACCCGGTCGCCGGTGACGAAGACCTTCTCCTCGCCGCCCTTGGCCGTGACCGGCTTGCCGGTCACCGGGTCCTTGACGGGCTTGCCGTCGACCCAGTTGATGATGGTCTCACCAGCCTCGTAGGTGGCCGCCTTGTCCTCGTAGTAGGTGGCCTCGCGCACCTCGTCGATGATCGGGTCACCGTTCTCGTCGACCATGTCGGTCGGCAGGGAGACGACGAAGACGTTGTCGTCCGGGTTGCCGTAACCGAAGACGCGGTCGGTCTTCAGCGGGCCGGAACCGAGCTCGGAGGAGAGGTGGTACTCGAAGCCGCGCCGGACAGCCAGCTGGTCAGCACCGTCGCCACTCTTGCTCTCAGCGGCGTTCGACCAGTCGCCGACGAGGATGGTGTCGTTGGCCTCGCCGAAGACGAAGGTGTACTCGGCCTTGCCGCTCTCCGTGTCGTTCTTGACGTGGTAGGTGGCGCCACGACGGACGATCAGGGTGTCCTTGTCGTCGTTGTCCCAGTCACCGACCAGAACGGTGTCACCGGCGTCGCCGTAGTAGAACTCCTTGTCGGCCTTGCCGCTCTTCTGGTTGTCGTTCTTCACGAAGAACTTGTTGCCACGACGCACGGCCAGGCTGTCGACGCCGTCGCCGTCCCAGTCGCCAACGAGGACCTCGTCGCCGGCGTCGCCGTAACCGAAGACGTTGACGGTCTTGCCGTCCTTGTCGGCCACGTGGAAGCCAAAGCCACGGCGGATCATCGGGGTGTCGACGCCGTCGCCGTCCCAGTCGCCGAAGTAGACCTCGTCGCTCGGGTCACCGAAGACCATGACCTTCTGGGCCTGACCGGACGTGTTGCCGGCGCCGCTCAGGTAGTAGACGTTGCCCGAGCCCGCCACCGGGTTGCCCTGGGCGGCGGCCGGGGAGAGGGCGCCAGCCAGCAGACCGGCAGACAGCCCCGCGGTCAGGACGCTGACCGTAAGTGCTCGCTTGCTCATGGATCCTCCATCAGTCGCGCCCCGTGTTGGGCGACTGACAGAAAGTTAGCAGTGAGCGAGCTCTGCACAAGGACGCCGCACGGCAACTTCCACCGCCATGTCGCCATGTCGTCGTGAGCACTTGATGCCCGAATCGAGTCGGAAAGCACCGACACGGGTGACACTCACCAGTGTGGGTGTCGACTCCTCGTCACTCTCCGACATGCGGAACCACTCCAGTGACCTAATGGGGTTCCTGGGAGCTCCCTGAGGGCCCGACGGGCGACGCGGCCGAAATTTCCCGCCGTCGTCACATGAGTCACATCCGACCCCAGACGCCTCGCGCGTGTCGTCACAGGCGTCCCACGCGTACCGGAGGACCGCCCGACGAGCTCCGATCACCCGCCCTAGGGTGGTCAGCGAGCGCCGTCCGGCGCGGACGAAGGGGGAATCGGGTGGCGAGCCAGCTCTCCGCCGTCACCCGGCAGGTCGGGCCGGTGGCGATCGGCCTGGGGGTGCTGGGCCTGGCGTCCTTCGCCTTCCTCTCCGTCAGCGGCCGCGCGCTCGGCCCGGCTGAATTGGCGCCGCTGGGCACGCTGTGGGTGCTCATCAACGCCCTGGGCCCCGCGCTCTTCCAGCCCCTGGAGCAAGAGGTGGGCCGCGCCGTCGCCTCCCGCGCCGCGCACGGGCAAGGCGCGCGTCCGGTCTTCCTGCGCGCGTGCGCGCTCGCGGGCGGGCTGATCGTGCTGGCGGGCGCCGTCCTCCTCCTCGCGCGCGAGCCGCTGGCCGACGAGGTCTTCGCCGGGCAGGACGTCCTGGTCGCCGCCCTCTTCCTCGGGCTGGTCGGCCTGGGCGCCGAGCACCTCACGCGCGGGGCGTTCGCCGGCGGCGGCGCCTTTCCCCGCTACGGCGCGCAGCTGGGCATCGACGGGGTGCTGCGCATCGGCAGCGCCGCCGTCCTCGCGGTCGTCGGCGTCAGCACCGCCGGCTGGTACGGCGTCTTCCTGGGTCTCGCGCCGATCGCCGCCGTCCTGCTGACCGCCGGCTGGCTCGGGCCGGCCAACCAGCCCGGCCCCCACCACTCCTGGGGCGAGCTCTCCCACGCCGTCGGGTGGCTGACCCTCGGCGCCCTGGCGAGCCAGTTCGTCATCAACGCCGCCCCAGTGGCCGCCAACCTGCTCGCCGGCCCGCAGGAGCAGGCCCGCGCGGGCATCTTCATCAGCGTCCTGGTGCTCGCCCGCGTGCCGCTGTTCCTCTTCGCCGCCATCCAGGCGTCGTTCCTGCCCGGCATGGCCGCACTGGCCGCCGAGGGCGACACCGCCGGCTTCCGCCGCCGCCTCAACCTCATCGCCGGCGCGGTCACCGCCCTCGGCGCCGCCGGGCTGCTGGTCATCCTCGCCGTCGGGCCCTGGCTGGTGCGGCTGGTCTACGGCGCCGAGTACGTCACCACCCGCGCCGACCTGTGGCCCCTCGCCGCGGCCAGCGGCCTGTTCATGCTCGCCTCGGTGCTGGCCCAGACCCTGGTCTCCGTGCGCGGCTACCGCGCCTCAGTCCTCGGCTGGCTCGCCGGCACCGCGGCCTTCCTCCTGGGCCTGCTCGTCCCGTTCCGCCTGGAGCAGCGGGTCGGGTTCGCCTTCCTCGCCGGCAGCGCGGTCGCCGTGCTCGTGCTGGCGATCGCCATGCGCCGGCGCCTGCGCTCCCCGCTGAACGCGGGGATGCCGGCGTCCACCCGAGGAGAGGACATCCCCTGGACCTGACCGCGGTCGTGCTCGCCTACGGCGAGCAGCCCTATCTCTACGACGTCGTCGACCGGATCCTCGCCTCGACGGGGGTGTCGGTGCACGTGGTCGTCGTCGACAACGGCTGCACCAGCCCGTCCCTGGAGCCGCTGCGCGAGCGCCCCGGCGTCACGCTGCTCGAGCCGGGCACCAACACCGGCTTCACCGGCGGCTGCAACCTCGGCGCCACCGCCACGGACTCCGAGTACCTGGCGTTCATCAACTCCGACGCCCTCGTCGAGCCCGACGCGCTGGCCGAGCTGGCGAAGGTGGCGTCACGGCCGGAGGTCGGCATCGCGTCGGCCAGCCTGCGCCTGGCCGAGACGCCGGAGCTGCTGAACTCCGCGGGCAACCCGGTGCACGTCCTCGGCCTGTCGTGGTCGGGGCACCTGGGCGAGCCGGCCGCGGACTTCCCGGTCGAGCGCACCGTCACCAGCGCCACGGGCGCGGCCTTCGTCCTGCGGCGGGAGGTGTGGGACGCCCTCGGGGGCTTCACCGAGCGCTTCTTCGCCTACTCCGAGGACGCCGACCTGTCGCTGCGCTGCTGGCAGCAGGGCTGGGAGGTGCACTACGTGCCGGGCGCGGTCGTGGCCCACCACTACGAGTTCAGCCGCAACACCGCGAAGTTCTACCTGCTGGAGCGCAACCGGCTGGCCATGGTGCTCAGCCTCTACGAGGGCCGCACCCTCGCGCTGCTCTCCCCCGCGCTGCTCGCGTTCGAGGTGGCGATGCTGGCGGTCGCCGTCGTCAACGGCTGGCTGCCGGCCAAGCTGCGCGGCTACCGGTGGCTGCTCGCCGAGCGGCGGTGGCTGGCGCAGCACCGGCGGGAGGTCCAGGGCGCGCGCCGGCGCCGGGACCGGGAGCTGGCCGAGCTGCTCACCGCGCGCTTCGACCAGTCCGTGCTGCCGCTACCGGCCGGCGGTGGGCTCCTGAACACGGTCATGAACGGCTACTGGGGCCTGGTCCGCCGCCTGCTGTGACCGAGCCTGCACCGCCTCGACGTGGCGCAGCGCGGCGTCGGCGAGCGCGACCTGGCGGGCCAGCAGCACCAGCCGCGCCTCCTGCTCCCGGAACCGGACGCTCGTGCTGCCCACCAGGTAGATGATCACCAGGGCGAGGCCGTAGAGCAGCAGGTCGGTGCCGCGGGTGACACCGGTCCAGTCCGCCAGGGCCTGCAGGGTGTCGGGGAAGAGCACCGCGAGGACGCCGGCGACGATGGTGAGGACGGCGAGGATCTTCCGCCGGGCCTGCCCGCGCAGCGAGGTGCGGGAGCGGAGGGAGCTCACCACGGCGAAGACGAGCGCCGGGACGAGCAGCAGCTGGATGATCACTTGCGACCCCAGTTCGTGACCCGGTGCGCGGCCACCTCGGTCAGGATGTTGACGCTGTTCAGCAGCGGCTGGCCCTTGGACCGCGAGTAGTCCGTGTACAGGATGTGCACGGGGTACTCGACGATCCGGTACTCGGGGCGGGTCAGGTACCGCTCCAGCTCCGAGGCGTAGGCCATGCCGGCGTGCGAGAGCCGGATGTCGGCGGCGACGTGCCGGGCGACGATCCGCAGCCCGTTGTGCGCGTCGGTCAGCCGGGTGGCGCCGCCGCGGTTGAGCAGCTTGGCCGCCGTCCGCAGGATCGTCCGGCGCAGCCAGCTCATCTGGGTCGGCCCGTCGCCCTCGAGGAACCGCGAGCCCATGACGACGTCGTAGCCCTCGCGGATCTTCTCGATCATGCCGAGCAGGTCGGCGAGCTGGTGCTGGCCGTCGGCGTCGAAGCAGGCGATGTAGCGGGCGTCGGTGAGCATCAGCGCCGACTCGAACCCGGTCTGCAGCGCGCCGCCGGCCCCCAGGTTGATCGGGTGACTCACGCGGAACGCGCCGGCCTTGTCGATCTCCTCGGCCGAGTCGTCGGTGCTGGCGTCGTCGACCGCGATGACCGACAGCCCGGCGGCGACCAGCTCGGCGATGACGCCGCCGACCACGGGGCCCTCGTTGTAGACCCGGACGATGACGACGGTGTCGTCCCACGACGGGTCGGCAGGGTTCGGCGCGCCGACCGCCTGGGTGCCCAGCGACGAGTCCATCGCCTCGGATGCTAGGGCCGGCGGGGTCGCGCCCGCACGGAGAGCAACCGAGTCATACGTCACTGTCATCGTTTCGCCACTCCGTCGAGTCTCGGCCGCGGTCCAGCGGTGCGCGGGACGACCGGACGGGTGCTCCCCCGTGTCCCTCTCGGCAGCGTCGCGGGACGGACCGGTCCGATCCCCCCGCCACGCCGACGGTTGGTGAGGAGAACGCCACGTTGGGCAACATGCTTCCCACTGGTCCCGTGGAACCGGTCACGTCCACCGGCCGCCGCGGGACCCCGGCGGTCAGGAGAAGCGGGACGCGTGGGCGGCCTCCACCGCGGCCAGCAGCTGCTTGACCCGCTCGGCGTCGGCCATCGGGCAGACCATCGTCACGTCCGCGGTGTGCACCACCACGCTGTCGCGCACGCCGACCAGCGCCACCAGGTGGTCGGGGTCGTCGCTGAGCACCACGTTGCGCTCGCTGTCCAGCAGCACGGTCAGCCCGCGCAGCGCATTGCCCGCGCCGTCGGCCTCCAGCGTGCCGGCCAGCGCCGGCCACGACCCGACGTCCAGCCAGTCGACGTCGAGGTCGACGACCAGCACCCGCCCCCGCTCGGTGGCCGCCGGCTCCAGGACCGCGTAGTCGACGCTGATCTTCGGCAGCGACGGGAAGACCTCGGCCAGGACGGCGTCCCGCTCCGGACCCGCCGGGGCGGCCACCACCCGCGCCAGCCCGGCCGCCGACTCGGGCAGGTGCTCGGCGAGCGCGTCGAGCACCGTCCGCGCCCGCCACACGAACATGCCGGAGTTCCACAGGTACTCCCCCGACGCCAGGTAGGCCTCGGCGGTGGCGCGGTCCGGCTTCTCCCGGAACGAGGCCGCCTCGGCCGCGCCGGGGACCTCCGTCGGCGCGCCCCGCTGGACGTAGCCGAAGCCGGTCGCCGGCGCCGTGGGGGTGATGCCGAGGGTGACCAGCGCGCGGGGGCGGCGGGCGAGGACGTCGTAGGCGGTGGTGAGCGCGGCCGCGAACCGCTCGACCGGGCGGATGACGTGGTCGGCGCTCACCACGGCCAGCTCGGCGTCCGGGTCGACGTCGGCCACCAGCGCGGCGGCCAGGCCGACGGCGTTGGCGGTGTCGCGGGCGGTCGGCTCCAGGATCAGCCGGTCGGCGCCCAGCTCGGGCAGCGCGGCGCGCACCTGCTCGCCGTAGCGGGCCGCGGTGCACACCCAGATCTGCTCGACGGGCAGCACGGCCCGCAGCCGGTCGAACGCCTCGGCCAGCAGGCTGTGCGCGCCACCGCCGTCGTCGGCGACCACGTCGAGCAGCTGCTTGGGCCGGGCGGCGCGCGACAGCGGCCACAGCCGCGTCCCCGAGCCGCCAGCCATGATCACGGCGTGGCGCATCAGCTCTCCCCCGGTCCGCCCACGTCGTCGGCCCGCCGCTGGAAGCGGGCCCCCGCGGCCACCCGGCCGTTGACGTAGGAGACGAGCATCCGGGCGCCGAGGCCACCGCGCAGGGCCAGCCGCAGCGGCGCGTTCCGCCGTCCCGGGTACTGGCCGGACAGGTAGCGCAGGGCGCTGGTGTGGTGCACCCGCTGCATGCGGTGCGGCTCGCGCCGGGTCGAGTGTCCGCCCTCGTGCTCGACCACGGCCGAGGGCGCGTACACGTTCAGCCAGCCGCGGCGGCCCAGCCGCTCGGCGAGGTCGACGTCCTCGAAGTACATGAAGTAGCCCGGGTCGAACCCGCCGACCGACCAGAAGGCGGCCAGGTCGACCAGCAGGCAGGAACCGGACAGCCAGCCGGCCGGACGCTCCCGCGGCGCCTCACGCTCGCGCCGGTACCGCGCCGTCCACGGGTTGGCCGGCCAGGCCCAGCCCAGCAGCGCGTGCCCCGCACCCGTCGACAGCTGCGGCAGGTCGCGGGCCGAGGGGTACAGCTCGCCGTCCGGCGTGCGGATCGCCGGGCCGACCGTCGCCGCGCGGGGCCACCGCGCCGCCACGGCGAGCAGCTCGTCGATCGACCCGGGGTGGAACCGGACGTCGGGGTTGGCCACCACGGCGTACCCCTCGGTCAGCCCGGCCAGCCCGGCGTTGACCGCGGCGCCGTAGCCGATGTTCCCGCCGGTGCGCAGCAGCCGGACGTGCGGGTACCGGGCCGCGGCCCGCTCCGGCGCGCCGTCGGTGGAGCCGTTGTCGGCCAGCACGACCTCGACCGGGCGGGTGGTCGCCGCGGCCAGCGACTCCAGGAAGCCGTCGAGGGCCTCCCCGGGTGAGTAGGTGACGGCGACCACGCGCAGCGGCGTCGTCCCGGGGTCGTCGTGCACGGGCCAACCCTAGGCGGGCGCCGGTCCGGCCGATCGCGGCAGCCCGACGTCCCGGCCACCACGCAGTCCTGCGGACGCTTGCGCTCTGCCCACGACGGTGGGCAGAGCACGAGCCTGCGCGAGGCCACACCTGCCGGCGGTGACGGGCGGGCGCCGGGCCGCGGTCGGGGTCCCCGTGCGGGCCCCTGTGGCGCGTGGTGCGCCGGTGACCGGATGGCCGCCGTCGGCGGGCCGGTTGGTCACAGGACGGTATCGTCGCGAGGCGTGACTTCAGCCAGACCTGACCTCGTCGTCGTGGGCTCCGGCTTCTTCGGACTGACCGTCGCCGAGCGCGTCGCGAGTCAGCTGGACAAGCGCGTGCTCGTCATCGACCGCCGCAACCACATCGGCGGCAACGCCTACTCCGCGCCCGAGCCCGAGACCGGCATCGAGGTGCACGTCTACGGCGCGCACCTGTTCCACACGTCCAACCAGCGCGTGTGGGACTACGTGAACCAGTTCACCGAGTTCACGAACTACCAGCACCGGGTCTTCAGCATCTTCAAGGGGCAGACCTACTCGCTGCCGATGAACCTGGCCACGATCTGCCATTACTTCGGCAGGAGCTTCTCCCCCGAGGAGGCCCGCGCCCTCGTCGCCGAGCAGGCCGCCGAGTTCGACACCGCCGAGGCCGCCAACCTCGAGGAGAAGGCGATCTCGCTGATCGGCCGCCCCCTCTACGAGGCGTTCATCCGCGGGTACACCAAGAAGCAGTGGCAGACCGACCCGACCGAGCTGCCCGCCGCGGTCATCGCCCGCCTCCCCGTGCGCTACACGTTCGACAACCGGTACTTCAACGACACCTACGAGGGTCTGCCGAAGGACGGCTACACGGCCTGGCTGACGCGGATGGCCGACCACCCGAACATCGAGGTGCGGCTGGACACCGACTACTTCGACGTCCGCGACGAGCTGCCGGCCGACGTGCCCACCGTCTTCACCGGGCCCATCGACAAGTACTTCGACTACGAGGCCGGCGAGCTGGGCTGGCGCACCCTGGACTTCGAGACCGAGGTGCTGCCGATCCGCGACTTCCAGGGGACGTCGGTGATGAACTACGCCGACGAGGACGTGCCCTTCACCCGGATCCACGAGTTCCGGCACTTCCACCCCGAGCGGGACTACCCGGAGGACAAGACGGTCGTCGTCCGCGAGTACTCCCGGTTCGCGCAGACCGGCGACGAGCCGTACTACCCGATCAACACCCCCGAGGACCGCGCCAAGCTGGAGCGCTACCGCGAGCTGGCCAAGAAGGAGGCCGCGGAGAAGCGGGTTCTCTTCGGTGGCCGCCTGGGCACGTACAAGTACCTCGACATGCACATGGCCATCGGGTCGGCGCTGAGCATGTTCGACAACCGCATCCGGCCCTTCTTCGACCAGGGCGAGTCGCTCGACGGCCGCCTCGACGACTGAACCCCCCGCGAGGACTGACGCACCGATGACCACGACCACCTCCCCGGTGTCACCCGAGCGCGTCACCGACGCCTCGGCCGCCGACCTCGCGTCCGGCAAGGCCGTGACGCTGCTGCAGCGGGTGCTCCTGCCGCGCTCCGGTGACCCGCTCAAGGTCCGCGCCCTCTACGTCGACGAGAGCGGCACCGGCACCAAGCGGGTCGTCTCCCGCTCCCGGTCGGAGGCCAGCGTCGCCCCCGGGAACGAGGTCTCCTTCGCGACCTACTTCAACGCCTTCCCGGCCAGCTACTGGCGGCGGTGGACGGTCCTGCAGACGGTCGTGCTCGGCATGCGGGTCTCCGGGCCGGGCCGGATCGACGTCTACCGGTCCAAGGCCGACGGCAGCATCATCCACGTCACCGGGGCCACCACCTCCGGCGACGAGCGGGTGCTGGAGTTCGAGCTCGACCTCACCCCGTTCGAGGACGGCGGCTGGTACTGGTTCGACGTCACCGCCGACGACTCCCCCCTCGTGGTCCACGAGGCCTCGTGGTCGGCCGCGCAGGCGCCGGAGCAGGACACCCGCCTGTCGATCGGCATCTGCACCTACAACCGGCCGACCGACTGCGTCGCCGCGCTGGCCGCCCTGGCCGACGACCCCGTCGTCGAGGGGGTCATCTCCAAGGTGATCGTCGCCGACCAGGGCAACAAGAAGGTGCGCGACGACGCCGGGTTCGCCGCGGCGTCCGCCGGCCTGGGCGAGAAGCTCATGCTGGTCGAGCAGGGCAACCTCGGTGGCAGCGGCGGCTTCTCGCGGACGATGTACGAGATGCTGAAGAACACCGACGCGACGCACCACATCCTGCTCGACGACGACGTGCAGCTCGAGCCGGACAGCATCGCCCGGGCCTACGCCTTCGCCCGCTTCACCAAGGCGCCGATGCTGGTCGGCGGCCAGATGCTGGCGCTGCAGGACCGCTCGGTGCTGCACACCATGGGCGAGGTCGTGGCCCGCGACAAGTTCTTCTGGCGGGCCGCCCCCAACACCGAGTACGCCCACGACTTCGCCAAGAAGAGCCTGCGCGAGTCGCCGGACCTGCACCGGCGCATCGACGTCGACTACACCGGCTGGTGGATGTGCCTCATCCCCCGCCAGGCGATCGAGCAGCTGGGCCTGGCCCTGCCGCTGTTCATCAAGTGGGACGACGCCGAGTACGGCATCCGCGCCGGTGAGCACGGCTTCCCCACCGCGACCCTGCCCGGCGTCGCCGTCTGGCACCTGTCGTGGAGCGACAAGGACGACACCGCCGGGTGGCAGGCCTACTTCCACACCCGCAACCGGCTGGTCGCGGCCGCGCTGCACACGCCCTACAAGCGGGGCGGCCGGCTGCTGCTGGACACCTTCAAGTTCGACCTGAAGTTCCTGATCATGCTGCAGTACGCCACGGCGTCCCTGCACCACCGCGCCTACGAGGACTTCCTCGCCGGGCCGGACCGGCTGTTCCCGATCCTGCCCACCGCGCTGCCCACGGCGCTGGAGCACCAGGGCGACTACCCCGACGGCCGGGTCGTCGGGTCCTCCTCGGACCTGCCGCTGCCGTCGATGGGCGCGATCAAGGCCGAGAAGTTCATGAAGCCCCCGACGACGCCGCTCACCATCGGCCGCACCCTGCTGGCGGCGCTGGTGCACAACCTGCGCCCGCCGAAGGCGGACGCCGCCGAGCGGCCGGAGATCAACATCAGCGCCCAGGACGCGCGCTGGTTCCTGCTGTCGCGGCTGGACAGTGCCACCGTCGGCACCGCCGACGGGCGCGGGGTCACCTTCCGCCGACGGGAGCCGGACACCTTCTGGCGGATGCTCAACCACTCGGCGCGGGTGCACGTCCGGCTGATGCGGGAGTTCCCGAAGCTGAGGAAGCAGTACCGCGAGCACATGCAGCAGCTGACCTCGCCGGAGAGCTGGCAGCAGGCCTTCGACGGGCAGCTCCCCACCCGCTGAGCCGCTCCGTCGACAGCTCCGTCGGACCGCCCCGGACCGCAGGGTCCGGGGCGGTCCGCCGTCTACCGGGGTGCCGGTGCGGCGGCCAGCTCGCGCAGTTCGTCGAGCCAGCCGGTGAGCAGGACCCAGGTGGCACCGGCGTCCGCGTACGTCGCGGGGTCGGTGCCGGCCGGCGCGGCGACGACGACGTCGGCGGGGGCGTCGGGACGGGCGGCGACCTCGGCCACCGCCTCGGCCGGCAGCACGTCCATCCCGCCGTCGGCGGTCATCGCGCCGAGCAGGACGCCGTCCCAGCGGGCGGCCCGGCCCAGCGTGCGCTCGTTGCGGGTCATCGCCGACACCCACACCGGGATCCGCGGCTGCTGGCGCGGCGGCGGCAGGAACTGCACGTCGTCGACCGTGTAGTGCGGCCCGGAGTGGCTGAACGGGCGGCCCGACCACAGGCCCGACACCACCTCCAGCCCCTCGTCCAGCATGGCCGCCAGGGCGCGCCGGTCGGCGCTGCGGCCCAGCGCCGTGTACTCCGAGGGCGGCTCACCCAGGCCGACGCCGAGGACCATCCGCCCGCCGGACAACCGGTCCAGGGTGACCGTCTGGCGGGCCACCTCCTGGGGCTGGTGGCGGGGCAGCGCCGTGATCGTCGTGCCCAGCCGCACCCGCTGCGTCCGCGCCGCGAGCGCCCCGAGCACCACCCAGGCGTCCGCGACGGGCATCGGGAGGTCGGGGGTGCCCACGACGTGGTGCCAGAGGAACACGCCGTCCCACCCGTTGGCCTCGGCGGCGACGCCGAGGTCGACCAGCGAGGACGGCTCGTCCATGACCGGGACGCTCAGACCCACGCGCACGCGCCGACCGTAGCCAGCGGGTACGACGGACCGGTCACGGACGCGTGAAGCGCTCCCGCCGCCCGGCCCGGGTCAGGCGCAGCCACTCGCGCCAGGCCCCCGGGTCGCGGCGGTGGACCAAGAAGAAGTAGCCGAAGCGGACCCACTCCAGCGGGAGCAGCCAGCGCATGCCCGGCTGGGCCATGAGGTAGCCGCGGTTGCGGTAGGTGAAGTAGCGCTTCACCTCGTTGGCCGGGTACTGCGCCGACAGCCGGCCACCCAGGATCGGCTCGAACTCCGTCGTCCCCTCGGGGTGCAGGTAGGCCGCCTGGGGGCAGGTGCCGAAGGGCAGCCCGGAGCGGACCAGCCGGCGGTGGATCTCGGTCTCGTCGCCGCGGAAGAACAGCCGGTAGTCCGGCACGCCCACGACGTCGAGGGCCTCGGCTCGGAACAGCGCGCCGTTGAACAGCGACGCGTAGTGCGGCAGCAGGTCCAGGCCGGCGAAGTCGCTGCGCCGGCGCCGCCAGCGCAGGCCGCGGCGCAGCGGGAAGGCCAGCCGGTCGGGGTCGGCCATGTCGGTGACCAGCGGGGAGACCTCGGCCAGCCCGTGGCGCCGGGCGCTGTCGAGGAGGGTCTGCAGGACGCGGTCGTCGGCGGGCCGGCCGTCGTCGTCGGCGCACCACACCCAGTCCGCCCCGGCGGCCAGCGCCGTCAGCATGCCCAGCGCGAAGCCGCCGGCGCCGCCGAGGTTGCGCTCACTGGGCAGGTACGTCACCGGCAGGCCGCTGGCCCGGACGACGTCCTCGGCGGACTGGTCGGGCCCGTTGTCGACCACGACGACGGCGTCCACGCGGCGGGTCTGCCCGGCGATGGCGGCCAGGCTCTGGGCCAGCTGCTCGCGCCGGTGCCGGGTGACGACGACCGCGACGACGCGTTCGGCGACCGGGGCGGCGGTCACGCCGGCAGGCCCTTGTAGGCCTGCAGGACCTCCTCGAGGTCGCCCTGCATCTTCACCCGCCCGTGCTCCATCCAGATCGCGGTGTCGCACAGCTCGCGGAGGAACTCGTCGGAGTGCGAGGCGAACACCAGCAGGCCCGAGCGCTCCACCAGGTCGGCGAGGCGCTTCTTGGACTTGTCGAGGAACGCCGCGTCGACCGCGCCGATGCCCTCGTCGAGCAGCAGGATCTCCGGGTCGATGCTGGTGACCACGCCGAGGGCGAGGCGCACCCGCATGCCGGTGGAGTAGGTGCGCAGGGGCATCCGGAGGAAGTCGCCGAGCTCGGTGAACTCCGCGATGTCGTCGATCCGCTGCTCCATCTGCTTGCGGCTCATGCCGAGGAACAGGCCCCGGATCATGATGTTGTCCAGGCCCGAGATCTCCGGGTCCATGCCGACGCCGAGGTCGAAGATCGGCGCGACCCGGCCGTTGATCTCCGCGACGCCGCGGGTCGGCTCGTAGATGCCCGACAGCAGCCGCAGCAGCGTCGTCTTGCCGGCGCCGTTGTGGCCGACGAGCGCGACGCGGGCACCGTGCTCGAGGTGCAGCGTGACGTCGGTCAGCGCCTCGATGATCGGCACCTTGCTCGTGCTGGCGATGTTGCCGCCGACGAGGCCCATGACGGTCTTCTTCAGCGACCGGCTCTTGGCGTCGAAGATCGGGAAGTCGACGCAGGCGTCCTTCGTCGTGATGCTGACCCGGTGGTTGGACTCGGACACGTTCACACCCAATACGAGACGCGGGACCGGTACCGGCGGACGACGAACAGCGTCACGGCCCAGCCGACCACCGTGATGACGAGGACGACGACCCAGTACCGGAGGAGCTGGTCCTGGCCCAGCAGCGGACGCCGCACGATCTCGACGAAGTGCAGGAAGGGGTTGAACTCCGCCAGCCGCGCGCGCTCGGCGATCGTGGGGTTGGCGCTGTTGAGCAGGTCCTCGTAGATCCAGACGATCGGCGTCAGGAAGAACATCAGCTGCACGATGCTCTGGGTGATCGGGTTGATGTCCCGGAACCGCGTCGTGATGACGCCCAGGAGCAACGCGACCCAGACGCCGTTGACCATCAGCAGCGCGACGGCGGGGAGCGCGTACACCACCGTCCAGTGCAGCGGCTGGGGGAAGACCACCAGCATGATCAGGTAGACGATCATGTTGTGCGCGAACAGCAGCGTCTGCCGCCAGACCAGGCGGTAGACGTGCACGCTCAGCGGTGAGGGGAGGTGCTTGATCAGCCCCTCGTTGGCGATGAAGACGTCGGCACCCTCGAGGATGCAGCCGCTGATGAAGCCCCAGACGATGAAGCCGACCAGGATGTAGGGCAGCTGGACCGACAGGTCGTTGCCGAAGAGCCCGGCGTAGAGGATGCCCAGCGCGATGGCGGTGACCGCCATGCTGATGGTGATCCAGATCGGGCCCAGCACCGAGCGGCGGTAGCGCTGCTTGATGTCCTGCCAGCCGAGGTGCCCCCACAGCTGCCGCTGCGCCCAGCCGCCGGCGAGGTCCTCGTAGGCGCGGGACCACGAGCGGGAGTCCGAGCGGGGCGGTGCGGTTGACACGTGGGAGAACGGTACCCGTCCGCCGCGCGGCACCCGGGACCACGGAGCCAGGTCGTGAACGACCGGTCACACCGACCGCACCGACCCCAGCGCCCCCATGCGCGCACCCCCGCGGCGACTACCCTCGCAGGTGACCGCGGGCCGACGCGGGGCCCGGCGCGCCCGCCGTCCCGCCCGGTCGACCTGCCGCACCGATCCAGACGGGACCCGCGCTCGTGCTCCTTGACGCGCTGCCGGTCCTGGTGACCCTCGGCGTCCTGTTCGTCCCGGGCGGCGTCGTCGCGGCCGCCGCGGGCCTGCGCCCGGCCGTCGTGCTCGCCGCCGCACCCCTGCTCTCCTACGGGCTGGCCACCGTCGCGGCCACGGTCGCCGCCCTGGTCGACCTCACGTGGGGGCCGGTCTTCCTCTCCCTCGAGGCCGCCGCCCTGGGCGCGGCCCTCCTCGCGGCGCGCCGGCGCCTCCCCCGGCCGCGCCTCCGGTGGCCCGGCCGCCGGGACGCCGTCACCGCGGCCGGGGTGCTCGCCGGCGGCGCGCTCTCCGGAGCCGTCCTGCTGACCGGGTTCGGCGGCCTGGACCGGCCCAACCAGGACTGGGACTACACGTTCCACGCCAACGCGACCCGGTTCATCTCCGACACCGGTCAGGTCGCCGCCTCGGCGCTGCGCGTCCTGAACGACTGGGAGGCGCCGTCCTTCTTCTACCCGAACGCCCACGCGGCGCTGGCCGCGGTGGTGCGCGACCTCACCGCCGCCCCGGTCTTCCCGGTGCTCAACAGCCAGACGCTGCTCATCGGGGGGCTGGCCGGCCTCGGGCTCGCCGTCCTGCTGCGCGACCTCGGCGCCCCCCTCGCGGTCACCGCCCTGACGCCGGTGCTCCTGGCCGGCTTCGCCAGCTATCCCTACGACCTGCTGTGGCGCGGTCCCCTCCTGCCGTTCGCCACCGGCCTGGCGCTGACCCCGGCGTTCCTCGTCCTCGTCCGCACGGTCACCGCGCACCGCGGGGTCGGGCCCGTGGTGTGCGCGGCCCTCGGTGCGGCGGCGCTGTTCGGGCTGCAGCCGAGCACCGCCCTCAGCGCCGCCGTCCTGGCCGCGCTGATGACGGCCCAGCAGTACTGGGGCCGCCGCGGTGCCGACGCCGGCGAGGTGGGCCGCCTGGCCCTGGCCGCCGGGCTCGCCGCCGTCGTCGCCGCGCCCGCCGTCCTCGGCTCGGTCCGCGCCGGCACGGGACAGGCGGACGTGAGCTGGCCGGCGGTCTCCTCACCGCTGGAGGCCGTCGCGGACCTGCTGCTGCTCGACCACGCCACGACCGACCAGCCGCAGCTCTGGCTGGTCGTGCCGCTGCTGGCCGGGCTGCTCGCGGTGCGGTCGGCGCGGTACCTGTGGTGGTGGCTGGCCGGCGGCGCGCTGGCGTTCGCGATGTTCGTCCTCACCGCGTCCTCCGACGCCGCCCTCGTCGAGGCGCTCAGCCGGCCCTGGTGGAACGACCGCTGGCGCTTCGCCGGGATCGCCGCCCTGGCGATGGCACCGCTGGCCGCGCACGGGGTGGTGCGCCTCGGCTCGGCGGGAGTCGCGCTGGTGGACCGCGTCCGCCCCGCCGTCGGCCGGCCGCGGCGGCGCGCGGTGGCCGTGGGCGCCGTCCTGCTGGCCGTCGTCGCCGGGTCGCAGGGGCTCTACTGGCGGGCCAACAGCGACCAGATCGCCTCGGCGCACCGGTCCGACCGGTACCTGGACCGCGCGGAGGAGACGGCGATGGCCTGGCTCGCCGCGCGGGTGCGCCCCGGGGAGACGGTCATGAACGACTCCGGGGACGGGTCGGCGTACATGTACGCGCTGGAGGGGATCCGGCCCCTGTTCGGGCACCTGGTCTCGTCGGGGTCCGAGCTCGGCCCCACGCAGCTCGCGCTGCTGGGGCGGTTCTCCTGCCTGGACACCGACCCCACCGTCCGCGACGCCGTCACCGAGCTCGGGATCCGCTACGTCTTCCTCGGCTCCGGCTTCGTCCTGCCGAGCACCACGCGGTTCCCGGGGCTCCGGGACCTCGACGCCTCGCCGTCGCTCCACCTGGTCTACGACCGGGACGGCGTGCGCGTGTACGAGGTCGACCTGCAGCCGCCGGCCGACCGGCCGGACGAGGACTGCCTGCGGTCGATGGGCTGACCCGCCCCAACACGGGACAGGGGGCGCCGGCGACCTCCTCGGTCGCCGGCGCCCCCCTGGTTGCCGTGCTGGTGTCGCGCCGGGCTCAGTAGCCCCGGCTCACCCCGACGACGGAGCCACCGCGGTCGGACCACCGGCCCGGCAGCGGCCGGTCACCCGGGTCCCCGAAGGCCACCGTCAGCTGCGCGCCGCCGGCGGTGTTGGCGTTGCGCAGCAGGAACCGCCCGGCCCGGTGGACCCCGACGGTGTCGCTGCCGTTGCCGTCCCAGTCACCGACGGCGGGCAGGTCACCGGCCGCGCCGTACGCCAGGACGACGTGGGTGGCCGGCTGGACGTTGCTCTGGGTGAGGTAGAACGCGCCGGGCCGCCAGACGCCGACGGTGTCGAAGCCGTCGCCGTTCCAGTCGCCGGCCACCAGGGTGTCGCCGGGTGCCCCGAAGAAGTACTGGCCGTCCGCGACGCCGGTCGTGGTGCTGTTGCGCAGGTACACCGTCCCGTTGCGGTAGACGCCCACGCTGTCGCGGCCGTTGCCGTCCCAGTCGCCGCACACCGGCTGGTCGCCGGCCTGGCCGAACCCGAAGACGAGGTCGGCGGTGCCGGTGCCCGGCTTGCTGGCCAGGTAGAAGGTGCCCGACCGGTAGACGCCCGGGGTGTCGACGCCGTCGCCGTCCCAGTCGCAGGCGACGGGGACGTCACCGGGCTGGCCGAAGGGCACGGCCTTCGCCGCCGCCCCGGAGGTGTTGCCGGCGCCCTGGAAGAGCGTCGGCACCGCCGGGCCCCCCGTGCCGCCGCCCCCCGAGGGCGGGCCGCCGACGACGAACCAGTCGGACTTCAGCCCGAGCCTGGTGCGCATCGTGCTGCCGGTGGCCGTCACGGACCCCGTGGTCCCGACCACCTGCACCTCGAGCACCCGGCCGCCGTCGGCGCCCAGCCCGTTCCGCTTGGTGACCCGGACGTCGGTCAGGGTGCCCACCCCGAAGGCGTTGGCGATGGTGGTGGCCGGCACGGCCTGCGTCCAGTCGTGGTGCGGGGAGACGACGTCGCCGTCGTCGGCGATCGCGGGGAACGCGCCGCCGGCGGTGTGGCCGCCGGTGGAGGAGCTGAACTCGGCCCGGACGATGGCGCCGGCCCCGTTGCGCAGCACGATGCCCGCGGTCGCGGCGATGGCCGCGTCGGTGCGGGGGTCCTCCAGCGCCTTGGTGCCGTTCTGCCCCGCCCCGAGGTACACCTGGCAGGACGTCGTGTCGCAGGTCTTGGCGTACGCCGAGCGCCCCTCGGCGTAGGCGTACGAGCGGGCCGCGACGGCCTGGGCCTTGAGCGCCTCGATGCCCTTGCCCCCGCCGCCGTCGCCCCAGCTGGCCGGGGACTCCCGCGGGACGACGCCGCGCAGGTAGTCCTCCATCCAGATGGTGTTCACCGTGTGCTGGGCGTTGGCCGCCCACACCACCGACAGCTCACCGCGGTACTGGGTCGTGCCGGCGGCGGTGCAGACGCTCAGCATCGCCGACAGGTCGTTGCCGGGCTGGACGGTCGAGGCCACCCGGGAGTTCGGGATGGTCGTCGTCCACACGCCCGGCTGCGCGCACCCGTGGCTGGTGGTGAGCACGAAGCTGCCGTCGGCGCGGGCCTGCACCCGGGCCGCCGACCCCGCGGAGACCGGCACGCCGCCCACGGTGAAGTCGCGCCCGGAGGTGACCAGGAGGTCCTTGCCGTCCTGCCCGTTGAGGTTGACGGTGATCACCGTGTTGGGCTGGGTGCCCTGGACGGTGCCGCCGTAGTAGTGCTGGAGGATCAGCCAGAAGGGCCAGCCGGAGTTGATGGCGTAGCCGTAGGCACCCCACTGGCCCAGGCCCCGCCCGTGGCCCCAGCCGTGGCCGGTGAACTGCACGTCGCCGGTGATGGCCGCCTGCGCGGCCGGCGCCGGGGCGCCCAGCACGGCCGCGCTGACCAGTGCGGCACCGGCGACGGCCGCCGCCGTCCAGCGGCGGAGGCGGGCGCGCAGGTCAGTAGCCACGGGTGACCCCCACGGTCGTCGTCTTGTTGCCGTCCCAGTCGGCGACCAGCGGGCGGTCGGAGGCGTCCCCGAACTTCACCGTCTTGTCCGTGCGCGGCTGGGTGAGGGAGTTGGTGAAGTGGAAGGTCCCGGCGCGGAAGATGCCGAGGGAGTCCCTGCCCGCCCCGGTCCAGTCCCCGACCACGGCGCGGTCGCTGCCCAGCCCGAACGGCACGACCCCGGCGGCCAGCGGCCGGACGTTGCTGTTCGTGTAGTAGAAGGCCGCGTTCTGGAACACGCCCACGGAGTCGTAGCGGTCGCCGTCCCAGTTGCCGGCGACCGGCTGGGCGTCGGGGTTGCCGTAGGCGAACGAGCCGTCGGCGGCGCCGGTGGTGTTGCTGTTCCTGAGGTGGAACCAGCCGCTGCGCCAGACGCCGACGGTGTCCTTGCCGTCGCCGTCCCAGTCGCCGCACAGGGGCGTGTCCCCGGCGTCGCCGAACCAGAACTGCGCCGTCGGCTTCGCGGTGGTGCTGTTGGAGTCGAAGAGGATGAACTGGCCGCGGCGGAAGACGCCGACGGTCTCGTTGCCGCTGCCGTCCCAGTCGCAGGCGATGGGGACGTCGCCGGCGTCACCCCGGTTGGTGGTCCACTCCGCGACGCCGGTGGTGTTGGAGTTGCGCAGCAGGGTCTGCGCCGGCTGGAACGCCGGGCCCGCGGCGTACCTCGCCGCGACCATCGTGCGGATGTCGTTCATCCGGCTGTAGGCGTACTGGCCCGGGCAGGCGGTGGCGCCGACGTCGCGGTGGGCGAAGACCGTGGGCAGCTTGACCGCCACGCCGGCGGCGTACTTGGCCGTGCCGCCGCCGCCCGAGGTGAGGGTGGTGGTGCCCCGCGGGTCGACGCCGTACAGGGAGAGCTTCCAGGCCACGACGTCGGCGACCATCTCCAGCATCACCGTGGGCGGCGCGACCACGTCGTAGTTGCCCAGCATCGAGACGCCGAACGTGCCGGTGTTGAAGCCACCGGCGTGGGCGCCCACGACCGTGCTCGCCAGGCCCCCGGCGCGGCCCTCCCAGGCACGGCCGAACTTGTCGACGACGACGTTGTAGCCGATGTCCCCCCACCCGCGGCTGACCGCGTGGTAGGCGTACATCGAGCGCATGATCTGCGGGACGTCGGCGGCGGTGTAGTTGTTGCCGTCGGCCGTGTGGTGGATGGTCGCGGCCTTGATCGTCGGCGCGTACTCCGGGTCCCAGCCCATGAGGTTCTCGTCGGCGCCCCACTGGGCCCGGGAGAAGATCGCCGGCATCGCGGTGGCGGCGTTGGCCTGGTCGGTGATCTCCGGCGTGCCCGGGGTGGCGTCGGCCGCGCTCTCCCCCGGGTCGATCAGCTGCACCTGGACGTCGCGCGGCGTGCTGCCGTCGGCGGCCTGGACGACGACCTCGACGCCGCGCGCCTCGCCCGTCCACACCGGGGCGGTGCCCCCGCGGACGTCGGCGCCGGCCGGCGCGGAACCCGCCTCCTGCTCGACGTCGTCCTGCTCCACCGTCGTCCAGGCCCCCCAGCCGCCCGACGTCTTCTCGACGCGCAGCTGGACGGTCACCCCGGTCACCGAAGCGTCCTGCGCCCAGGTGACGCCGACGGCCGAGAACGGCTCGGTGCCGGTCTGCGAGACGGTCAGCGCGGGCACGCCGTCGAGCTCCTTGCCGGAGCTGGCCACCTCGTCACCGACGGCCGTCGTCGCGGGCGGGGCCGGCTGCCCGGGGGCGGGCGCGGCGACCTCGGCCTGGGGCCCGGCGTCGACGACCGTCCCGTCCGCGGTCACCACGGCGGCGTCCTCGGGTGCCTCCACCGAGCCCAGGTCGACCGCCTCGATGGACGGCGCGACCGGCTTCGCGTCAGGCGTGGGTGCGGCGGAGACCGGCAGGACGAGGACGGTCCCGGTGAGGGCGAGGAAGGCGGACGAGGCGATGAGTGTGCGGCGCACGAACTGGTTCCTCCGTTGAGCGAGCGGGAGCCCGGAGACACGGTGAGACGGACCCGTACCGCAGCTTCATCGTCCGGAGGGCACTACTGCTTGAGGCGCGCCGCTCACCGACGGTGATTGTCGCGACGAGGAAACCACCACTCTCGGCGGCTCCTCCAGCACCTGTGACCGGAGGACGCCCGATCCGCCCCTCGCGTCACACGGGCACCTGCAGTCGCCGGGCGCACACGCCCCGGCGTCACGGGGAGTGCGGCGTCACCAGGAGCGCAGGGCCTCCGTCAGCGCCGCCCGCCACGGCCGGGGTGCCGGCAGACCGGCGCGCACCCAGGCGCCGGTGTCGAGCACCGAGTACGCGGGCCGGGGCGCCGGCCGGGGGAAGGCCTCGGTGGTCGTGGGCAGGACCCGGTCGGGGTCGGCGCCCCGCTCCTCGAAGACCGCCCGCGCCACCTCCCACCAGCTGGCCGCACCGGTGTTGGTGTAGTGCAGGACCGGCGGCCCGCCGTCCGCGCGGGCGCCGAGGGCCACCAGGCCGCGCGCGAGGTCCAGCGACCACGTCGGCGAGCCCACCTGGTCGGTCACGACCGACACCGTCGGCCGCTCGGCCTCCAGCCGGAGCATCGTGCGGACGAAGTTGCCCCCGTGCTCCCCGTAGACCCAGGCGGTGCGCACGGTGGTGGCGTCCCCGCCGGCCGCGGCGACCGCCTGCTCGCCGGCGGCCTTGGTGCGGCCGTAGACCGAGCGCGGCGCGGTGGGCGCGTCCACGTCGTAGGGCTCGGTGGCGGCGCCGTCGAAGACGTAGTCGGTGGAGACGTGCACCAGCCGCCCGGCGCCGGCCATCTCCTGCGCCAGCCACCCCGGGGCGTCGCCGTTCACCCGCTGCGCGGTCGCCTGGTCGGTCTCGGCGTCGTCGACCGCGGTGTAGGCCGCCGCGTTGAGCAGGACGGCCCGCTCACCGCGGGAGCGCGCACCGGCCAGCCAGTCGCGGACGCAGCGCCGTACGGCCTGCTCGTCGGTGAGGTCCACCTCGGCCCGCCCGACGGCGGTGACCCGCTCCCCCGCCCGGCCGGCCAGGACGGCCAGCAGGTCCGAACCCAGCTGCCCGCGGGCGCCGGTGACCAGCCAGGCGGTGCTCATGCCTCGGTCGTGTCCACGTCCGAGGCCAGCGCGGTCGCCGCCGAGGCCTTGAGCGGCTCCCACCAGGCGCGGTTGTCGCGGTACCACTGCACGGTCAGCGCCAGCCCGTCCTCGAAGGACATCCGGGGGGCGTAGCCGAGCGCCGCGGTCTTGGAGTAGTCGACGGAGTAGCGCAGGTCGTGGCCGCCGCCGCGCGGGTCGACGATGTGCTCCACGTAGCTCCAGTCGCGGCCGGTGGCCTCCAGCAGCTTCTCGGTCAGCTCCCGGTTCGACAGCTCCCGGCCGCCACCGATGTTGTAGAACTCGCCGGGCAGGCCCTTCTCCACCACCAGCTGGATGCCGCGGCAGTGGTCGTCGACGAACAGCCAGTCCCGGACGTTGGCGCCCTCTCCGTACAGCGGCACCGTGCGCCCGTCGAGCAGGTTGGTGACGAACAGCGGGATGACCTTCTCGGGGAAGTGGTAGGGCCCGTAGTTGTTGCTGCACCGGGTGATCGAGATGTTCAGCCCGTAGGTCTTGGCGTACGCCCGGGCGATCAGGTCGCTGCCGGCCTTGGCCGCCGAGTACGGCGAGTTCGGCTCCAGGATGTGGTCCTCGGTCCAGGAGCCCTCGTCGATCGAGCCGTACACCTCGTCGGTGGACACGTGCAGCACCCGGCCCACGCCATGGCGCAGGCAGGCCTCGAACACCTGCTGGGCCCCGAGCACGTTGGTGAGCACGAAGTCGGCGGCCCCGGAGATGGAGCGGTCGACGTGGGACTCCGCGGCGAAGTTCACGACGACGTCCACACCGGGCAGGGCCGCGTCGAGGTCGGCGGCCACGCAGATGTCGCCCTGCACGAACCGGTAGCGAGGATCGTCGGCGACCGGGGCGAGGTTGGCCGGGTTCCCCGCGTAGGTCAGCTTGTCGAAGACGACGACCTCGGCGTCCTCGAAGCCGGGATACCCACCGGTCAGCATGGTCCGGACGTAGTGGGAGCCGATGAACCCGGCACCGCCGGTGACCAAGACGCGCACGCGAAGAACCCCTCGTTCCTGCCGGGCAGCCCCCGGCACGACGTCCAGTGTCGCGCATCCACCGCGCACCCCCGCGTGCAGCGTGTGACCGGTGCGCACGGTGAGCCAGGCGGTGGCCGGTGGGCGGACGGGTCCGTGTCGCGCGGCCCCCCGTCGCGCCGGGCGCAACTAGCATCGCCGCATCGACGGTCTGGCTCCCGGACCCCCGCGCCCGTCGGCGCACCCGGACGGGACCGGCTCCCCGCCCCATCCCGAGTGAGGATCGATCCCGTGAGCGACGAGCGGAACAAGAACGCCGCCCCGGGCGGCCGTCCGCTGCCGGCGCGACTGGATCCGCGCAGCGGACGCCCGCCCCGGCGCAGCCCGGCCGGGGCCACGGCCGCCGGTGCCTCCGCCGAGGAGGGCGGGGCGCGCCGCTCCGGGACGTCGGGCGGGCGGGGCCGCCTGGCCGTGGCCACCCGCGTGGTGGCCGCCGCCCTCGCCGCCGTCGTCCTCGGCGCCAGCGGCTGGGGCTGGTACCTCGGTCAGGTGGCCGACGCCAGCGTCAACCGCACCGACGCCATCCCCACCGACGGCAACGACGAGAGCGGCGACGTCCGCGAGGCCATGAACCTGCTGCTGGTGGGCAGCGACAGCCGCAGCCGCCTCACCCCGGAGCAGCTCGGCCAGCTCACCGCGGGCGAGGACTCCGGCCTCAACACCGACACGATGATCCTGGTGCACGTCCCCGCCGACGGGTCCAAGGCCTCCTTCGTCTCCTTCCCCCGCGACTCGTACGTGGAGATCCCCGGGCACGGGTCGGACAAGCTGAACGCCGCCTACGCCTTCGGCTACTACGGGCTGCCGGACAGCGCCGACGAGGCGGCCCGGCAGGCGGCCGGCGCCCAGCTGCTCATCCAGACCATCAGCGGACTGACCGGCCTGCAGATCGACCACTACGCCGAGGTGGACCTGCTCGGCTTCTTCCAGCTGTCCAGCGTGGTCGGCGGCGTGGAGGTCAACCTCTGCACCCCCGTGAAGGACAGCTACTCGGGCGTGGACCTGCCCGCCGGGGTCCAGACGATCAGCGGCGAGCAGGCGCTGGCGTTCGTCCGCCAGCGCCACGGCCTCCCGCGGGGCGACTTCGACCGGATCGTCCGGCAGCAGACCTTCATCGCCGGGATGATCCGCAAGATGCTCTCGGACAACGTGCTGCTCGACCTGGGCAAGCAGCGCCAGCTCGTGGAGGCCGCCGCCGGCTCGCTGACCGTCGACCAGTCCCTCGACATGTTCGGCCTGGCCGCGCAGATGCAGTCGGTCACCCCCGGGGGCATCCAGTTCCAGACCGTCCCCTACGTCGGCGACGACCGCGACGAGCAGGGCCGGTCGATCATCCGGCTGGAGGACGAGGACACGCTCCACGACTTCTTCGCCGAGCTCTCGGCCGAGCCGACCCCGGCCGGGGAGACCCCGGCGGCGCCCCAGACGGTGGCCCCGTCCGCGGTGACGGTCAGCGTGTTCAACGGCTCCGGGATCGCCGGGGTCGCGGCCACCGCGGCCGCTGACCTCACCGCCGGCGGCTTCGTCGTCGCCGGCAGCGGCAACGCCGACTCCTCGGACTACGACCAGACCGTCGTCCGGTACGCCGCGGGCGACGAGGACCTCGCCGCGACCGTCGCCGCCGCCATCCCCGGCGCGGTCACCGAGGCCAGCGAGGACGCCGACCCCGGGACCGTGCAGCTCGTGCTCGGCACGGACTTCAACGGCGTGGGGCAGGCCGTCGACCCGGCGGCGCCGGTCGCGCCCGTGGAGGGCGCGGACGCCCGCACCGCGGCCAACACCGACTGCATCAACTGATGGCCGACACCCCCGCCGACCTGCTGACGGCGGTGCTGCGCCGCGACGCCGCGGCACCGCTGGTCACCTACTACGACGACACCACCGGCGAGCGGGTGGAGCTGTCCGGCGCGACGCTGGCCAACTGGGTGGCGAAGACGGCCAACCTGCTGCAGGACGAGTTCGACGTCACCGCGGGCAGCACCGTGGCCGTCACGCTCCCCGTCCACTGGCAGACCGCGGCGGTGCTGCTGGCGGTGTGGAGCTGCGGCGCGACCGTGCTCGACACCGCGGCGGAGGACGACGGCCGGCTGGACGGCGCCGACGTCGTCCTGGCCGCGCAGGACCGGCTGGCGCCGCTGGAGGAGCTGGACCTGCCCGAGCTGCTGGGGCTCTCGCTGCACCCGCTGGGCCTGGGCATGAGCGGGTACGCCGGCCCGGCCCGCGACTTCGCGCTCGAGGTGCGCGCGCACGGCGACGTCTTCACCCCCTGGCAGCAGCCGGACGCCGAGGCGCCGGGGCTGCTCCTCGGCGGGCTCGAGCTCACCCTCGGCGGGCTGGTCGCCGCCGCCCGGGAGCTGGCCGGCCGGCTGGAGCTCACCGCCGGGGACCGGGTGCTCGTCGACGAGCGCACCGCCGAGGAGGCCGGCCCCGTGGCGTGGCTGCTCACCCCGCTGGCCGCCGGCGCCTCGATCGTGCTGGTCCACTCCCCCGTGCCCGGGACGCTGGCCGCCCGCGCCGCCGCCGAGCGCGTCACGGCTACTCTCGGTGTAGCCATGGACGGGATCCGTGAGCTCGGCCGCGGACGATGACCGGCACCGCGGCACGGTCGGCCTCGGATCCGCTCCGCTGACCACAGTCCCGGCGTCCCGTGGCGGCGCCGGCCCGGTCGGCAGCGGCCAGCCGCCGGGGTGAGGAACGAGATGTCCAGAGAGTCCAGGTCGCCGGTGCACGCCCCCGGCACCGTCCGGGGGGAACTGCGGTGAGCGACCAGGTCCTGCTGTTCCTCGGCGCCCTCCTCCTCTACGTCCCGGGCGTGCTCCTGCTGCTGGCCTGCCGCGTCCGCAGCGCCCGCGTGCTGCTCGGTGTGGCGCCGGTCGCGACGCTCGGCATCCTCCAGCTGGCCACGCTGCTGTCCACCGCGACACCGCTGCAGCTGCCCACCGCGGCCGTCGTCCTCACCGCACTGCTCGCGGTGCTGCTGGCGGTGCTCGACCTGCGCGCGGGCCGGGACGGCGCCCTGGCCGGGGTGGTGCGGCAGACCGCGGGAGCGGTGCGCCGGGCGCCGGTCCCCTCCGCCGTCGCCGCCGTCGTCCTCGGCACCGCCGTCTGGCTGGCGACCTCGACCTGGCTGCGGGGCCTGGCCGGGCTGGCGACCGCGCCGCAGGAGCACGACACGGTCACCCACGCCCTGCTCACCGCCTACATCGCGCGGACCGGTGAGGGGTCCCCGTTCGACGTGATGCCGGTCGACCTGGCCACCGGCGACTTCGTCCGCTACTACCCCGCGGCGCTGCACACCTACGCCGCGCTGCTCACCGACCTGGGCGTGGACGCCGTCACCGGCCTGAACGCCGCGACCGTCCTCCTCCTCGGCCTCGCCGGACCGCTGACGCTCGCCGCCGCCGTGGCCTCGGTCGAGCCGCTGCGCACCCGCCCCCTGTTCGGCGCGGTCGCCGCGCTGCTGGCCGTGGGCCTGTACCGGCCCTACCTGCAGCTGCTCCACGACGCCGGGATCCTCGCCTTCGCCGTGGGCCTGGCGCTCGCACCGGCGCTGGCCACCTGCCTGCTGGCGATGCGCCGACGGGACTGGCCGACGGCGCTGGTGACCGCCGTCGTGGCACTGGCCCTGTTCACCCTCCACCCCTCCATCGCGATCATCGCGGTCATCGTCATCGCCACCGTCCTGGTCGTCGTCCTGACCTCCCGCGAGGGACGGGCGTGGTTCACCGGGCGGCTGACCGCGCTGGGGGCCACCGCCGGGTTCGCCGCGCTGCTCGCCGCTCCGTGGGCGCTCGCCAGCGTCACGGTGGCGGACTCCGTGGCGGGCTACCCCGAGACGCCCCCGTCGGAGTCGCTCGGCGAGGTGGCCCGGCGCATCGGCGGCTTCTTCTACGGCGGCTTCTTCGACCTCAGCAACGAGAAGCTGCAGCTCGCCTTCGCCGCCGTCTTCTGGCTCGGGTTCCTCGGCTGCCTGACCAGCCGGCGGCTCTGGCCGCTCCTGGCCGCGTGGTGCACGTGGGCCCTCGCCGCCCTGCTCTACGCCTCCGGCCACTCCGACCTGCCGGGCCTGGCCCAGCTGGGCCAGCTGTTCTTCAACAGCTGGGTGCGGATCATGAGCGTCAACGGGGTGCTCGCCCCGGCCGTGGCCGCGCTGGGCATCGCCGCGCTCACCGACCGTCTCGCGACCCGCCTGGCCGGGCGCCGCGCCACGGCCCCCGACGGGCCGGGCGGGCAGCGCCGGCTCGCCGCCCTCCTCCCGGCCGGGATCGCCGCGGTGCTCGCCCTGGGGTACGTCCTGACCGCCGGCCTGGAGTACCGCACCACCAACACCCAGGCCATCGCCGAGCGCTACAGCGACCCGGTCTTCATCCGCATCAGCGCGGAGGAACGGGCGGCCTTCGACTTCCTCGCCACCGAGCCCGACGTCGGGCGCGTGCTCAACAACGGCAACGACGGGTCGACCTTCCTCTACGTCTATGAGGGGCTCCCGCTGGTCAACATCTACCCGCTGGGCATGACCGAGGCCCGTCACGGCATCTACCTCATGGAGCACTTCAACGAGATCGGGTCGGACCCGGCCGTCGCCTGTCTCGTGGAGCGCTGGGACATCACCCACGTCATCGTCTCCGTGAGCTCGCCCCGCATCGGCGCCAAGGGCGCCCCGGACCGGTGGGTCGACACCGAGTTCTTCGACTACGCCCCGGGCTTCCTGGACCTGGTCGACGTACCGCAGGTCGAGGTCGCCTACGCCAACCCCGACGTGGCGGTCTTCCGCATCGACCCGGCGGTGGGCGAGCAGGCCGACCTGAGCGCCTGCACCGCCGACCCGGCCCACCCCCTGCCGGACGACCAGGACGGCTGACCGCACAGCCGGTGCGCTGCCCGCCCGCGTGGCCGTCGAACGGGTTCCGACTACGCTCGGCGGCACGATCGGGGGCATCCGCGAGCTGGGCCGCCCCGCCTGACGCAGTAGCGCCCAGCCGCCCGGACGAACGGTGGTTCCTGCATGGACAAGGTGGTGGAGAGTGCTGCCGCGGCGGTGGCCGACGTGCCCGACGGTGCGGTGCTGGCCGTGGGCGGGTTCGGTCTGTGCGGCATCCCGTACGGGCTGATCGACGCGCTGCTGGAGCAGGGCACCACGGACCTGACCACGATCTCCAACAACTGCGGCGTCGACGACGCGGCGCTGGGCGTGCTGCTGTACGCCGGGCGGATCCGCAAGACGATCAGCTCGTTCGTGGGTGGGTCCAAGGAGGTGGCCCGCCGCTACCTGTCCGGGCAGCTGGAGGTGGAGCTCACTCCGCAGGGCACTCTGGCCGAGCGGCTGCGCGCCGGCGGGGCCGGCATCCCGGCCTTCTACACCCCCACCGGGGTGGGCACGATGGTCGCCGACGGCGGCATCCCGGTCCGCTACGACGCCGAGGGCAACGTGGTGGAGACCTCCAAGCCCAAGGAGGTGCGGGAGTTCGACGGCCAGCAGTACGTGCTGGAGACAGCGCTGCGGGCGGACTTCGGGCTGGTCCGCGCCGCGCTCGGCGACCGGCACGGCAACCTGGTGTTCCACGAGTCGGCGGCCAACTTCAACCCGCTGGCCGGCATGGCCGGGCGGATCACCATCGCCGAGGTCGAGCGGATCGTCGAACCCGGTGAGATCACCCCCGAGCAGGTGCACCTGCCCGGGGTGTTCGTCGACCGCGTCGTGCAGGCCGACCCCGACGACAAGAAGATCGAGAAGCTGACCACCCGCCCGCGCCGCGCGCCCGCCAGCCCGGCGGCGGCCGGCGAGGAAGCCACGGAGGGGAACTGAAGATGGCCCTGACCCGCGAGGAGCTCGCCGCCCGGGTGGCCCTGGAGCTCGAGGACGGCCAGTACGTCAACCTGGGCATCGGCATGCCGACCCTGGTGCCCAACTACATCCCCGACGGCGTGCACGTGGTGCTGCACTCGGAGAACGGCATCCTGGGCGTGGGGCCCTACCCGTTCGAGGGCGAGGAGGACCCGGACCTCATCAACGCCGGCAAGGAGACCGTCACCATCCTGCCCGGCGCCAGCTTCTTCGACTCGGCGCTGTCCTTCGGCATGATCCGCGGCGCCCACCTGGACGTCGCCGTGCTGGGCGCGATGCAGGTCAACCCGCGCGGGGACCTCGCCAACTGGCTGATCCCGGGCAAGATGGTCAACGGCATGGGCGGCGCGATGGACCTCGTCCACGGCGCCCGCAAGGTGATCATCATGATGGAGCACACCGCCCGCGACGGGTCGGCCAAGCTGGTCGAGGAGTGCACCCTCCCGCTGACCGGCAAGGCCTGCGTCGACCGGGTGATCACCGACCTCGCCGTCGTCGACGTCACCCCCGGCGGGTTCGTGCTGCGCGAGACCGCCCCCGGCGTCACCCCCGACGAGGTCGCCGCCAAGACCGGCGCCCCCCTCACCATCGCCGACGACGTCCGCGAGATGGCCCTCCCCGCCGGGGTGTGACCGGGAGCGCGAGCCCCCGTCGGGACGCGGCGCCGGCCGGGAGGTGAGGTGACCTTCTCGGTCATCGCCCGGGACCCGGAGACCGGGGACCTCGGCATCGCGGTCTCCTCCTGCATCCTCGCCGTCGGGCGGGCGGTCCCGGCCGCCCGTCCGGGTGTGGGTGTGGTGGCGGTCCAGGCGCGCAGCCGCCGCGGGCTCGGGCCGGCGCTGCTGCACGGCCTCGAGGACGGCGCGGCCCCCGCCGACCTGGTCAAGCGGGCCGCGCACTCCGCCGAGGACGCCGACCGGCAGATCGCCGTCCTGGACCCCGTCGGCCGGGTGGCCGCCGACACCGGGCGCGGCTCGTTCCCGGTCAGCGGGCACCTGCTCGGTGACGGGATGAGCGTCCAGGGCAACATGCTCGCCTCGCCGGAGGTGCTGCCGGCGATGGTGCAGGCGTACACCGCGTCCCGCGGTGACCTCTCCGACCGGCTGCTGGCCGCCCTCACCGCCGGGCAGGACGCCGGCGGCGACGTGCGCGGCCGGCAGTCCGCCGCGCTGCTGGTGGTCAGCGGCTCCCCCGCCACCGACGAGGACGACGGCGTGCGGATGGACCTGCGGGTCGACGACTCCGGCGACCCCGTGGCGCAGCTGCGGATGCTGCGCAACCTGCAGCGCGCCTACGACGAGCGCGACTACGAGCACCTGGCGCTGTTCGCCCCCGAGGGCGCCCGGGACCTCTACGCGGCGCTGGCCGCCTCCCAGCGCGGCGACCGGGCCGGCGCCCGCGCCGCGCTGGAGGCGCTGCGGACCCGGCCCGGCTGGTCGGCCTGGCTGAGCGCGATGGCGGGCGACGCCCGCCTGTCGGGGGTCTCCCGCCTGCTGGAGTGAGGCACCGGACCGGTCGGCCCGCGGTGCCCGCGACTGCACGCCCCCCGGCACATCTCATCCCTCCCGGAGGAGGCCGGACGGCCGCGCCGGGGAGCAGCCTCCAGCCGCTGCGGTGACCCAGCAGTACTGCCTGCTGCCCCGCAGCGGGTCCTGGGTGCAGCTGGTTCTCCGACCGAGGGGCACACCATGGGTGAGCGCGGTGTCGCGACGCCGAGGCGGCCGTCCCTGGTCGACGCCGTGGTGCCGCTGGTCGCGCTGGCGACCCTCATCGCCGGCTGCCTGCTGCTGTTCGGCCTGGACGCCCTGGACGGGCCCCTGCAGGTGGCGCTGGTGGTGTGCGCCGCGGTCGCCGCGCTGGTCGCGCTGAAGAACGGGCACCGCTGGGAGGAGGTGCAGAGCGCCGGGCAGGAGGCGATCGCCTCGGTGACCAGCGCGATGTTCATCCTGCTGGCCGTCGGCGCGCTGATCGGCACCTGGAACCTGTCCGGCACCATCCCGACCCTCGTCTACTACGGGATCCAGGTGCTCTCCCCGTCGTGGTTCTACGCGGCCACGGCGGTCATCTGCGGCATCGTCGCGCTGAGCATCGGCAGCTCGTGGACCACCGCGGCGACGATCGGGGTCGGCCTGGTCGGCATCGCCGGCCTGCTCGACCTCTCGGTGGCGATCACCGCCGGTGCGGTCATTTCCGGCGCCTACCTCGGCGACAAGACCTCGCCGCTGTCGGAGACCACCGTCCTGAGCGCACAGATGGTGGGGGTCGACCCGCGCGAGCACATCAAGCGCCAGGTCTGGACCTCCGTGCCGGCGTTCCTGGTCGCGCTCGTCGTCTTCCTCGTCCTGGGCTGGGTCACGGGCCCGGACGTGCGGGACGCGGTGCCGACCAGCACGGAGCTGGCCGACCTGGACCAGCTGTTCTGGATCAGCCCGGTGAACCTGCTCCCCCTCGCGCTGCTGGTGGTGCTGTCGGTGCGCAAGGCACCGGCGTCGCTCTCCCTCCTCGGGTCGGCGCTGTTCGCGGGCCTGCTCGCGGCGTTCACCCAGCCGCAGGTCGTCGCCGACCTCGTCACCGGCCGGGGCAACGTGGTGGTCGAGTCGATCACGGCGACCTGGCAGACGATGGCGACCGGCTTCACCGCCGACACCGGCCTCGCCGACGTCGACCGGCTCGTCTCCCGCGGCGGCATGGCCAGCATGCTCCCCACGCTCTGGCTCATCTTCGGGGCGGTGACCTTCGGCGTCCTGCTGGAGAAGTTCGGGCTCATCGCCCGGCTGGTCGACCCGATGGTCGCCGCCGCCAAGAGCACCGGGCGGCTGTTCGCCACCGTGTTCGCCTGCGCCTTCGGCCTGAACGTCGTCGCCGGCGACCAGTACATCGCCCTGGTCCTGCCCGCGCGGATCTTCCGCGTGGAGTTCGCCCGGCGGGGCTTGGCTCCGACGAACCTGTCCCGGCTCGTCGCCGACAGCGGCACCGTCACCTCACCGCTGGTGCCGTGGAACTCGTGCGGGGCGTTCATGGCGGCCACCCTCGGCGTCTCCACCCTCCTCTACGCGCCCTGGGCCGTCTTCTGCTACGCGAGCCCCGCGATCAGCGTCCTGTACGGCATCACCGGCTTCACGATCGAGAAGGTCGAGCCGGTCGCGCTCGACCCGTTCCCAGAACGGAGCGCCTGACGATGGTCGACACGGCCCCTCCCCCCCGGACTGCAGGCGCGGCGGCCGAGGTCCCGAGCGCAGCGCCGGGGAAGATGAGCCTGCCCACGCTGACCGCGATGGTGGTCGGCGGCATGGTCGGTGCCGGGGTGTTCTCCCTGCCGGCGCGCTTCGGCGTGGCGACCGGCATCCTCGGCTCGCTGATCGCCTGGGCGATCGCGGGCGCCGGCATGCTCATGCTCGCCTTCGTCTTCCAGAACCTCGCCGTGCGCAAGCCGGACCTGGACTCCGGGGTCTTCATCTACGCCAAAGCCGGCTTCGGGGACTACGCCGGCTTCAACTCCGCGATCGGCTTCTGGGCCAGCGCCATCGCCGGCAACGCCTTCTACTGGGTCTTCATCACCGCCACCCTCGGGGCGTTCTTCCCCGCCTTCGGCGACGGCGACACCGTCCTCGCGGTGGCGCTCGCCACCGTCGGGGTCTGGTCGTTCCACTACCTGATCGCGCGCGGGGTCCGGGACGCCGCCGTGGTCAACCGGATCGTGACCGTCTTCAAGATCCTGCCGATCCTCGTGTTCATCGTCGTGCTGTTCTCTGCCTTCGACGCCGGCGTCTTCGCCGACAACTGGATCGCCACCGGCTACGGCGATCTCGGCTCGCTGGACGAGCAGGTCCGCAACACGATGATCATCACGACGTTCGTCTTCCTCGGCATCGAGGGCGCCAGCGTGTACTCCCGCTACGCCAAGCGCCGGGAGGACGTGGGCAGGGCGACGGTCCTCGGGTTCCTGAGCGTCCTGGCGATCTTCTCCCTGGTGACCCTCGCGAGCTACGCGGTGATGGCCCAGCCGGAGATCGCCGCGACCCGTCAGCCCTCGATGATCGGCGTGTTCGAGTCCGTCGTCGGCGAGTGGGGCAGCTGGTTCATCAGCGCCGCCGTCATCGTGTCCGTCCTCGGCGCCTACCTCGCCTGGACCCTGATGGCGGCCGAGGTGATGTACATCCCGGCCCGCCACGACGACTTCCCCGCGTTCCTCGGCCGGGAGAACGGCAACGGGACGCCGATCACCGCGCTGGTCGTCAGCTCGCTGGCGGTGCAGGGACTGCTCGCCGCGACCCTCGTCCTGACCGACGCGCTGAACTTCATGCTCGACCTGTGCACGAGCCTGGCGCTGATCCCCTACTTCCTCGCCGCCGCGTACGCGCTGAAACTCGGCCTGACCGGGGAGTCCTACGAGAACGTGGCTCCCGGGACGCGCCGCAAGGAGGCGGTCATGGCGGGGATCGCGACCGCCTACACCCTGTTCCTCTTCGAGGCCGCCGGCCTGCAGTTCCTGCTGCTGTCCGCGGTCGTCCTCGCCCCGGCCACCCTGCTCTACGTCAAGGCGCGCAGCGAGCACGGCCGCCGGCTGTTCACCTCCAGCGAGATCGCGCTCTGCGCCGTGATCGTGGCCGCAGGCATCACCGGCATCGTCGGCCTCTGGACCGGCTTCATCGCCGTCTGACGCGGCGCCCACCGGAACCTCGTCCCCCTAGCTCGCCCCTGGGAGTCCCCATGAACCGCACCGGCGTCGTCGGGGCGATCCTGTTCCTCCTGCTGGCGCTCACCGGCTGCGCCTCGGTGCAGACCGGCTCCGATCCCCTCTTCGGCCGCGCCCGGATCGGCCTGGACAGCGTGGACGGGCAGGTCGGCTCGCTCCGGCTGCTCAGCGTCTCCATCGCCTCCCCGGGGACACGCGGCAGCGTCCACGTCGCCGGCGACAGCGCCGCACTCCTCGTGACGATCGCGAACGACGGTGACGACGAGGACGTCCTCGCCGGGGTGGGCACCGACGTCGCGGAGGAGATCGTGCTCCGCGACGGCGACGACCCCCCGGATCCCGAGCCGCAGGTGCCCGTGCCCCCGGGCGGCGTCGCGGTCGTCCGCGACGTGACCGGAACGCACCTGGAGCTGTCCGGACTGCAGGAGAGGCTCCGGAGCGGCTTCAGCGTCCCGGTCACCTTCGAGTTCCGCGACGCCGGCCCGATCACCCTCTCGGTGCCGATCCGCACCTACGAGGACGTGCGACCGGACCGCTTCTCGAGCCCGTTGGCGTGCTGTGGCTGACCGTTCGGGATCGGCGCAGCGAGGGGTCAGAGTCCGGCGACGCCTTGGGCGATGAGCAGGATCGCCGTCGCCGAGACGCCGACGGCCATGACGGCACCGCTGTGGGCGGCCAGCCATCCCCGCGCCCGGCCCAGCGGGGCGAGGGTCCGCGCCGCCAGCAGAGCGTGCAGCGCGAGCGGCAGGGCGACCGTCACGGTGGCGATCACGGAGAACGCCGCCACCCCGGCCGCGGTGCCGGCGATGCCCAGATCGGCCGCGCCGATCGTCAACCCTCCGGCCGCGGCCAGCAGCACGGTCCTGGGGTTAGCCGCCGACAGGAGCAGCCCCAGGCGGAGCGCGCGGATCGAGGACGGCACGTCCACGATCGGCATCCATGCGGACTCCGCCCGGTCGCCCCGCGCCCACCACAGCCGCACGCCGAGGGGCAGCAGGACCAGACCGAGCCCGAGCTTGGCCCAGTTCGCCCAGCCGGGGGTCTCCTCGCCGAGTTCGACGAGCGAGGTCAGCGCAGCGAATGCGCCACTGGCCAGGACGATCCCGCTCATCCGGCCGGCCAGGAACCCGCCGGCTGCCGCCTGCGCCCGGGCCGTGGAGAGCAACAGGATCGTCACGATGACGCTGGACGGCGACATCGCGATCGCCAGCGCGTAGGGCAGGACCTCGCCGATCACCGCGGCCATGGCCGTCGCCTGGGACTGCGCCTCGCCCTCCCGGCCGGCTTCGGGGGTGTGGCCCTGGCCACCGGCCTCACCCCCGGATCAGCGCGCGCAGTTCGTCGGCCTTCTCGTCCGTCCAGCCGGCCGGGCGGAGCAGCAGCGCCCAGGCGTCGACCGACTCGCGCGTGTAGCGGTGCCCGTGGCCCTCGGGCACGTCGGTCGAGAACGGCATGTCGAGGGTGACCTGCCAGAAGGTGACCAGGGGGATCCACGTCATGGCGGGGAGGACGTCGCGCCCGCGGGGTTCGGCCAGCCAGTCCGGGCGGTCGATCATCAGCGACGGGCTCCACCAGGTGATCGGATCGGACGGGTGCTGGAGGACCAGCACGCGGGTCCCGGTCCAGGGGACGCCGGCGGGTGGTGCGCCGGCGCCGACCTCGTTGCTGAAGCGCACCGTGCGGCCACCCCGGTAGACCGGCTCGACCTCGGTGCTGCCGGGATCGCGGCCGTCGCGGAACTCGGTGTGCAGGGCGTTGAAGTTCGGCGGTCCCACGAACAGTGCGCCGGTCACCCGGTTGCGCAGGTCGTACTCGCCGCTGAACGCCGCCTCCGCGCCGAACGAGCCGAGGCTCTCCCCGAACACGTACAGCGCGGGCCGGCCGTCCGGCGGCAGCGCTGTCCACCTCTCGTAGACCGCGTCGAAGAGCTCCCGCCCGGCGGCCCGCGCCCGGGACTGGTCGACGAGGTAGGACAGCCCGGAGGGGACGTAGGAGTACTGCATCGTGACGACCGCCGAGTCGCCGCCGGCGAGGTACTCGAAGGCGGCCAGGGAGCCGGCGTCCAGCCAGCCGCGGCCGGTGGTCGTCGCGACCAGCAGCCGGGCCCGTTCGAAGCCCCCGGCCCGCTGCAGGTCGTCGACGGCCCGCTGGGCCCGCGTCCCGACGTCCTCGGCGGTCAGCACCCCGGCGTAGACCCGGATCGGTTCGGCGGCCGTCCCGCCGGAGAACGCCCGGATCTCGGCAGCCGTCGGTCCACCGGCGACGAAGGTGCGGCCCTCACGGCCCAGGGTGTCCCACTCGATCAGCGAGCCCGGTCCCCCGGAGCGCAGCGGGCTGTCCGGTTGCTCGACACCGTCGGCCGTCCCCCGGTCCTCCAGCGCGAAGGTCCGGTCGGCGGCGGCCAGCAACCCGTCCACGGCCACGCCGCTGACCAGGAACACCGCGAGGGCAGCGACGACCAGGCCCCCGAGTGCGTGGGCGGCGGACGGGCCGATCCAGCGGGACAGCAACCGACCCAGCCCGCGGGCCGCGGCGTGCACCGCACGGGACACCCCGATCAGCAGGGCGAAGACGACCAGGGCCACGACCGGCGCGAGCAGCGCGCTCCACAGCGGCTCGGCCGGCATGCCCATGAGCGCGCGGAGGTCACCCTGCCATCGCCGGCCGAGGACGGAGAACGCCGCGACCAGCACGGTCGCGCTGCCGAGGAACACCCGCCACGCCCACGGCCGCGGCGGGCGCGGGCCGCGGTCGGCGAACGCACGCCACACCGCGGCGAGCAGGACGCCCAGCCCGTAGCCCGTGGCCGCGCTGATCCCGCCGACCACACCCTGGACGGTCCCGCTGCGCGGCAGGAGCGACGGCGTGAGGGACAGGCACACCAGCACGACCGCACCCCAGCAGCCCGGCAGTGACAGCCGCGGCCACCGCCGCGCCGGGTGGCCGGTGGTCCGCGGACGCCCTGCAGCCGGCCGCGGCGGCGCCTCGGCCGCCACCGCGTCCGGGGCGGTCATGCCGACGACCCGTGGCGGATCCCGGCCGGCTACGCGGTTCCCTGGAGGACGGTGGGCTCGTCGTCGGCGAACGCCGCTCTCAGGGTGTCCTCCTGCTCCCGGGAGAGGTTCGTGTGCAGCAGGTGGGCGCGCCGGCCGGCGAACGCCTCCCGCACCCGGTCCAGGACGGCGTCCGAGGTCAGCACGAACAGCGCTGACGTGCCGGGGGTGATCTCCTCCCGCACCCGCTGGATGAACGTGTCGTCGATGCCGACGTCGGCGAGCCGGCCGGCGAGCGCGCCGGCCGCGGCGCCGATGGCCGCGCCGAGCAGCGGAACGAGGAACAGCAGGCCGAACAGCATCCCCCAGAAGGCCCCGCCGAGGGCGCCGGCGCTGGTGAGGTCTCGCAGCTGCCGGGTCTTCGGCTTCCTCGCGGCGGGCTGCCAGGACACCGTCGCCGCGTCGTGCACGGTGATCAACTGCTGCCGGGCGAGGTCGGTGAGGGTGGCGACGGCCTCGTCGGCCCCGTCGGGGGTGTCGAAGCGCCACACGCTGAGGGTGGACATGGGGGTTCCCTTCCTGCAGGTCCGTCTGCGGGCGGGAATCCTGTGCCCGCCGCCGCCGGGCCGCCTCCTCTGCTCGGGATGAGAGCTCCAGCGCAGGCGAGCGCGCGGGAGCGGTGCCCGCCGTCTCGGACCAGCCGGGACGGGCGGAACCGGGGAGCGCCCGGGACACGTCTCGTCCCCACCGGACGAGGCCGGCCGGCACGCAGCGCGGCAGTGTTCGACCCCTGCGAGGCACTCCTCCGGCGAGCGCTGGTCCTGTCGTGGCCGGTGCCCACTGGCCTTCTCTCGAGCGAGGAGCGAGCGGACGATGACCGACACCACGACCGCCCGGGCCGGCACGGGCGCGCCGGCCGCCGCCTACGGCGTGCACTCCGAGGTCGGTGTGCTGCGCAAGGTGATGGTGTGCGCGCCCGGTCTGGCCCACCGCAGGCTGACCCCGACCAACTCCGACGAGCTGCTCTTCGACGACGTGATGTGGGTGGACAACGCCCGCCGGGACCATGCCGAGTTCGTGACCATGCTGCGCGACCGCGGAGTCGACGTGGTCGAACTGCACGACGTGCTGGCCGAGACGATGGCCGTCCCGGAGGCCAGGACCTGGCTGCTGGACCGCAAGATCGTCGCCAACGAGGTCGGGCTCGGTCTGGTGGAGGAGACCCGCGCGTTCCTCCGGGAGCTCGACGACCGGCGGCTGGCCGAGTTCCTGATCGGCGGGCTGTCCACCGTCGACCTCCCCGCCGACTTCCGCCCCGGCTACGTGGCCCTCGCCCGCGAGTCCACCGGTGCCCGCGAGTACCTGATGCCCCCGCTGCCCAACACGCTCTACACCCGGGACACCACCTGCTGGATCTACGGCGGGGTGACGCTCAACCCGCTGTTCTGGCCCGCCCGGCACGACGAGACGTTGCTGTACAAGGCGATCTACACCTTCCACCCGGACTTCTCCGGCGCGCGCGTCTGGTGGGGCGACCCGGAGCAGGACTGGGGCCTGGCCACGCTCGAGGGCGGCGACGTCATGCCCATCGGCAACGGGGCGGTCGCGGTCGGGATGAGCGAGCGCACGTCGCGCCAGGCCATCACCCAGTTCGCCGCCGCGCTGTTCGCCGAGGGGGCGGCCGACCGGGTCATCGTCGCCGGCATGCCGAAACTGCGCTCGGCGATGCACCTGGACACCGTCTTCACCTTCGCCGACCGCGACCTGGCGACCGCGTACGCCGGCATCGTCGACGGCATCCACACCTTCTCCCTGCGCCCCGGGGACAGGGAGCCCGTCGAGGTCACCGAGGAGAAGGACCCCTTCCCCGCGGTCGTCGCCGACGCGCTCGGCCTGCGCGAGCTGCGGGTGCTCCCCACGGGTGGGGACGCCTACGAGAGCGAGCGCCAGCAGTGGGACAGCGGCAACAACGTCGTGGCCGTGGCTCCCGGCGTCGTCTTCGCCTACGACCGGAACACCACCACGAACGCCCTGCTGCGAGACGCCGGCGTGGAGGTCCTCCCCATCGTGGGCGCCGAGCTCGGCCGCGGCCGGGGCGGGGGCCACTGCATGACCTGCCCGATCATCCGCGACCCCGTCGACTTCTGAGCGGCCGAACGGGTGATCCGGTTCCGGTTCCCGTTGGTCGTCGCCGCGGCGACGGTCGGTGTCGGCTCACGGCGTGCGGCGGGTCGCCGAACGGCACGCGGAGCGGGGCGGCCGGAGTCCCGGACCTCGAGCAGTCGTTGACGGCCCACGACTGGCTGCTCGACGTCGCCGACAGCTCGCTCGCCGGCGGCGTCGCGGATCCGGTGACGCTGGCCTTCGCCGGGAGGACCGCCGCATCGGGCACCGACCCGTGCAACACCCACCGGGGCGCGGTCACCCTCGACGGGGACGACGGCGTGCGCATCGCGGACATCGCCACGACCCTCATGAGCTGCGAGCCGGCCCTCGAGGTGGCCGAACGCGAGTACCTCGACGCACTGGCACAGGTACGCACCGCCGACACCAGGGACCCGGACCGGCTGGTCCTCACGTCGGACGGCGTGCGGCTGTCCTTCACCGCCATCGAGCAGCCGACCGGGACGTCGGTGAACTGCGAGGAACCGGCCGGCGTCATGGCCCGGGAAGCCGCCATCGCAGCGGCGCTGACCGCCGCCTCGACCGTCCAGATCACCCCGGCCTCGCTGACCATGCGCGACGACGTCGGGGACATCGTGCTGACCGCGCTGCGGGCCTGAGCGCAGATCTCCCCCTGCGTGGGGGATCCGGGGCCGGCGTCCGCAGGGACAGCCTGCGGACCGACCGGGCTCAGGAAGGGGACGGACGTGACGACGACTCCGGTACGCCCGCGCACCGGCGGGGACGTCATCGTCGGCATCCTGGTCATCGTCGCTGCAGTGATCATGTTCGGGGACGTGGTGGTCGCCACGGTGGTCCCTGTCCTGCTCCTCGGCTGGACGGCGCTGGTCTGCGGGGTCGTGATGGTCGCCAGGACGCTGCTCCACATCCAGGCGGGCGTGTCCTGGACCGTCGCCCTCGGCGGGGTGGTCCTCGCGGTCGTGGGCCTCTTCTCCATCCGCAACCCCGGCATCGGCGCGCTGACCCTCACCCTCCTCGCGGGGTCCCTGTTCCTGACCTGCGGCCACGGCTGGGTGAAGCCGCTCGCGGCGAGAGGGTGGGCGTCGCGCGACGCGCCGGGTGACCACACCGGATGAGGAACCGGCCGCCGGAGGGGACCTCGTCCTCCGCGCAGCACCGAGGCCCCTCGTGGGTGGCCGGCTCGACGACGGGCCCGCGGGGTGGGCCCAGGGGGCGGTCGGCGAGGTCCACGCGCGACGTCCACGTCCCCGGCGCACGCGACACCGCCGGCTCCACGTCCCGTCCAGGACCGACCGGCCCTGAGGACCACGACGACTACAGCCCCGCCTTCGCCGCTGTCGCGCTCCTGCTCACGACCGTGCTGCTCGCCGGCCTGGTGCTCGCGGTGTGGACCCTGGGCGGGCTGTGACCGCACCCGAGCCGGCCGGTGGGCCGCCTGCCGCCGAGCCACCGCGCGCGGCCCGGCCACCGCGCGCGGCCCGGCCACCGGCGCCCGGGCCGCCCGCCCGGGGGACGTCCACGGACGCACCGGTCTCCCGGTCGCTAGGGCTTCACCTCGTGCACGGACACGACGTGCAGCCCGAGGTCCTGGATGAGCGCCAGCACCCCGTGCAGGTGGGCCTCGTCGACGACCTCCCCGTAGATGATCGTCTCCGATGGCGCGTCCATCAGGAGCATGTCGGGGAACGCCCCCCGGACCCGGTCGGACAGGCGTCCCGCGACACGGAACTGGTAGTGCGACGTCACGTTCGCCCCCCTCCCCGGTCGCTGCGCCGTCAACGTCGCACCCCCTCCCGCCGAGGCGCATCGTCCGGCCGAGGTGAGGTGACCGGACCGCCGCAGCGACGTCGCCGGACCAGGCGGCATGCGATGCGCATCCCGACGAGCGGGGCGCGACCCGCTCGCCGGACCGTCGCCGAGCGCTCGCAGGCACTGTCCAGATCGGGTCGCCGGTCGTAGTTTGATGGATCATGGCTGCCGCCGATCCAGCCCACGGCTCGGCTCGGGGCGCGAGGCGTCTCGGTGTGCCGAGGGTGAAGACCGCGCTGCCGCGACTACCCGCGCGGTACGTGCACCGCCCCCGGCTGATCGTCGAGATGGAGGCGGCGGCCCCGGGGCAGGTCACCCTGGTGTGCGCGCCGGCCGGGTACGGCAAGACGCTGCTGCTGGCCGAGTGGGCGTCCCGGCACCCGGACGCGACCGCCTGGATGTCGCTCGACGTCGACGACAACGACGACCACCGCTTCTGGTCGGCGGTGCTGAGCGCGTTCGCCGCGTGTCCGGCCGTACCGGAGGACAGCGCTGTCCGCGAGCTCGCCGTCCCCGCCCGGCCGAGCCGGGACCCGCCGTTCCTGGCGGCGGTGGTCGACGCGATCGATCTGCTGCCGGGCCCCGTCCACCTCGTGCTGGACGACGTGCACGAGCTGACCGCGGCCGATCCCCTGCACGGGCTGGCCTGCCTCGTCCGTGACCGACCACCGGGGTTGCACCTGGTGCTGGGTGGCCGCAGCGATCCACCGCTGGCGCTCGGCCGGATGCGGCTGACCGGCGAGGTCCGCGAGATCCGGGCCGGAGCACTCCGGTTCTCGGTACCCGAAGCGGACGAGATGCTGGCCGGGAGCGACATCGTGCTGCGCCCCGACCAGGTGCGTCTGCTGGTCGAGCAGACGGATGGCTGGGCTGCGGGGCTGCGGCTGGCAGCGCTGTCCCTGCGCGAGGCCGACGCCCCCGACAGGTTCCTCGCCGACCTCACCGGCAACAGCCGCGCCCTCTCCGACTACCTCGTCGACGAGATCCTCGCCCGGCTCCCGGTGGAGAAGCTGGACCTGCTGCGGGCGGTGAGCGTCTGCGACCCGCTGTCGGCGCCGCTCGCGGTGGCGCTGTCCGGCCGCCCGGACGCGGGCGAGATCCTCGACTCCCTGGAGCACGACACCTCCCTCATCCTCAGCTCCGGGCAGAGCCGCACCTGGTACCGGATGCACCCGCTGCTGCGCTCCCACCTGTTGTCCGACCTCCGACGACGGCGACCGGACCTGGTGCTGGACCTGCACCGGCGGGCCACCGACTGGTACGAGGCCCGAGGCGAGGCCGCCCTGGCGCTGGCGCAGGCCCGTCAGGCCCGGGCGCCCGATCGGGTGGGCCTGCTCCTGCGTGAGCACTCCGTCCCACTGATCGCCGACGGGGAGTACCGAGCCGTGCGGGAAGCCCTGGACGGGCTCGGAAGCGGGTACGTGGACCATGACCCGTGGCTGTCCCTCATCGCGGGTCTCGTGGACGCGGAGACCGGGGCACTGGCGGCGGCCGACGTCCACCTCGACCGTGCTGACGCGGTGTGGCCGGCCGAGCCGGTGCCCGACCTCTGGGCGCTGCGCGTCCTCGTGCACGCGCGCCGGGTGAGCCTGGGCGGGGATCCGCGCGCGATGGTGCAGGTGACCGAGGATCTCGACGCGACGTTCGACGGCCGGCCCGGGCTGGCCGTCATCGGGCAGCTGGACCGGGCCCTGGCCCTGCTCACGGTCGACCGGCAGGAGGAGGCGCAGGCCCTCGCCGGGGCCGCCACCCGGCGGGCACGGCTGGGCGGACAGCCCTACCTCGTCGCGCGGGGGCTCACCGTGCTGGCGGCGGCCGAGTCCGCACGCGGGGACTACCGGCGGATGGTCGCCCTCGCAGAGGAGGCCGACGGGATCGTGCCCGGCGCCGACTGGCAGGCGACGGCCGGGGCGGTGCTGTCCTCGATCCTGCGCGCCTACGGCGCACTGCTCAGAGCCGAGCCCACCGGCTGCCTGGAGCTGCTCGACCCGGCGCTCGCCTTCGGGGATCCGGAGGAGGCGCCGTTGAGCGCGGTCGACCCGACGACCCGCGGGCTGCGGGGCGCGGCACTGGTGGACCTCGGACGCGTCGCCGAGGGACTCGACGAGCTCCGACGCGCGCGCACGGAGACGGCGGACCATCCACGGGTGGCGGCCGTCACCGCGCTGCTCGCGTTGCTCGAGTACCCGGCGGCGACGCTCGCCGGTCGCCCGGAGGCCGCCCGTACCGTCCTGGACTGGGCCGAGCACAGCATCGGCCACACGGGGGACGTGGCCCTGCTGCGGGCTCGACGGCTGACGTCGATGGGCAGGCACGCGGCCGCCGCGGAGGCCCTGCGGCCGCTCCTCGACGGGACGTCGCCCGTCCTCCAGCCGTGGGCGGTGGTCGAGGCCTGCGCGCTGGACTGCCGCCTCGCGCTGCAGGCCGGGCGTCGGGAACACGCCCGCGCCTCGCTGCACCGGGCGCTGGCGTTGAGCGAGGAGATGGATGTGCTGCGGCCGCTGGCGTTCGGCCCGCCCGAGGTCGCCGACCTGCTCGCCGGCCTGCTGGGCAGCTTCGGCGCCCGGGAGCCGATCGCCCGCCGGGTCCTGCGCGCCCGGTTCGCGCTCAGCGCCGACGATCGCCCGGCAGCTCTGACCGAGCGGGAACGGACGGTCCTGGACATGCTGCCCTCCCAGCGCTCGTTCGGCGAGATCGCCACCGAACTGGCCGTCTCCCACAGCACCGTGAAGACCCACGTCCGGGCCATCTACGGCAAGCTCGGGGCCACCTCCCGCCGGGACGCCGTCGACCGGGCGCGCAGCCGCGGCCTCCTCTCGTCGGCGACGACGTGACCGCGGACCGGAGGCCGGTCAGCGCAGCAGGCTGCGGGCGATCACCATGCGCTGGATCTGGTTGGTGCCCTCGTAGATCTGGGTGATCTTGGCGTCGCGCATCATCCGCTCCACCGGGAAGTCCTGGGTGTACCCGGCCCCGCCGAACAGCTGGACGGCGTCGGTGGTCACCTTCATCGCGACGTCGGAGGCGAACGCCTTGGCCGCGGCGCACAGCCGGCCGAGGTCCGGGCCGCCGGTCTCGCCGCGGGCGGCGGCGACGTAGACCAGGTGCCGGGCGGCCTCGATCTGCATGGCCATGTCGGCGAGCATGAACTGCACGCCCTGGAAGTCGGAGACGGCCCGGCCGAACTGCCTGCGGTCGCGGGTGTACTCGACCGCGGCGTCCAGCGCGCCCTGGGCGATGCCGACGGCCTGCGCACCGATGGTCGGGCGGGTGAAGTCCAGCGTCCGCAGCGCGGTCTTGAAGCCGGTGCCGGGCTCGCCGATGATCCGGTCGGCCGGGATGGTGCAGTCGGTGAAGTACAGCTCGCAGGTCGGCGAGCCCTTGATGCCCATCTTCCGTTCCTTGGGCCCGACGGCGAAGCCCGGGTCGTCCTTGTGGACGACGAACGCGGAGATCCCGTTGGCTCCCTCGTCCGGGTCGGTGACGGCCATGACCGTGTACCAGGAGGAGACCCCGGAGTTGGTGATCCAGGCCTTGGTGCCGTTGAGCACCCAGGAGTCGCCCTCGCGGCGGGCGCGGGTCTTCATCGCCGCGGCGTCCGAGCCGGCCTCCCGCTCCGAGAGGCCGTAGCTGATCATCGCGTCGCCGGCGGCGATCGAGGGCAGCACGGCCTGCTTGAGCTCCTCCGACGCCGACAGGATGATCGGCATCGAGCCCAGCTTGTTCACCGCAGGGATCAGCGAGGCCGACGCGTCGACGCGGGCGACCTCCTCGATGACGATGCAGGTCGCGATCGGGTCCGCGCCCTCACCGCCGTAGGCCTCGGGGATGTGGGTGGCGTGGAAGCCCGCCGCGGTCAGCGCCTTCTGCGCCTCGATCGGGTACCGGGACTCGGCGTCCACCTCGGCGGCGAACGGGGCGATCTCCCGCTCGGCGATGTCCCGGACCGCGGCCCGGATCGCGTCGTGCTCCTCGGTCAGCGCGTACAGCCCGCCGGCGTTGTTACCCACGGGTAGATGGTAGGACGCCGCAGCGGGGAACACGACGCACGCGCCCCCGTCAGGAGGAGGCGAGCCGCTCCTGCAGCGCCGCGTCGCGGGCGACCACCGACTCGGCCAGCTCGGCCTGGAAGCGCTCCACCGCGGCCCGCAGCTGTGCGTCGGCGGCGGCCAGGATGCGGACGGCGAGCAGCCCGGCGTTGCGCCCTCCGCCGATGGACACCGTCGCCACCGGCACACCGGCCGGCATCTGGACGATCGACAGCAGGCTGTCCAGGCCGTCGAGGCGGTCCAGCGGCCGCGGAACGCCGATCACCGGCAGCGGCGTGGCCGCGGCGACCATCCCCGGCAGGTGGGCCGCTCCCCCGGCGCCGGCGATGACCACCCGCAGCCCGCGGCCGGCGGCCGACTCGGCGTAGGCGAGCATCCGGCGGGGGGTGCGGTGGGCGGAGACGACGTGCACCTCGTAGGGGACGCCGAACTCGGCGAGCGCCTCGGCCGCGGGCTCCATCATCGGCCAGTCGGAGTCACTGCCCATGACGATGCCGACGACGGGGTCCACGACTCTCCTCAGTGCTCGGTGGCGAACGCGAAGGCCGGGCCGATCTCACCGTCGGCCAGGTAGCGGGCGGCGGCCACGGCGCGGGCCCGCACCTGGTCGAGGTCGTCCCCCAGCGCCGTCACGTGGCCGAGCTTGCGGCCGGGGCGCTGGCCCTTGCCGTACCAGTGCAGCTTCACGTCGGGCCAGTGCGCCATGAGGTGGTGCACCCGCTCGTCCAGCCCCGGACCGGCCCAGCCCTCCTCCATGGCCTTCCCGCCCAGGACGTTGGCCATCACCACGACCGGCGCGGTCATCCCGGTCGAGCCCAGCGGGTAGTCCAGGACCGCCCGCAGGTGCTGCTCGAACTGGCTGGTGCGCGCGCCCTCGATCGTCCAGTGCCCGGAGTTGTGCGGGCGCATGGCCAGCTCGTTGACCAGGACGGCGTCCGGGGTCTGGAACAGCTCGACGGCCAGCACGCCCACCACCCCGACGCGGTCGGCGACGCGGACGGCGAGCTCCTGGGCGGCGGTCGCGAGGTCGTCGTCCAGGCCGGGGGCGGGGGCGAGCACCTCGGTGTTGATGCCGTCGCGCTGCACGGTCTCGACGACCGGCCACACGGCGACCTGCCCGAACGGGGAGCGGGCGACGAGGGCGGCGAGCTCGCGCACCAGCGGCACCCGCTCCTCGGCCAGCAGCGTGCCGTGCCGCTCGACCAGCTCGGCGGCCGCGGCGGCGTCGTCCACCACGAACACGCCCTTGCCGTCGTAGCCGCCGCGGGGCGTCTTGAGCACCACCGGCCAGCCGTGCGCGGCGGCGAAGCGCTCGACCTCGGCGACCGAGGCCACCTCGGCCCACGCGGGCTGCGGCTCCCCCGCCTCGGCGAGCGCCCGCCGGAGGACCAGCTTGTCCTGCGCGTGGACCAGCGCGTCCGGCCCGGGGGCCACCCGGTGGCCCGCCGCCTCGAGGGCGTGCAGGTGCTCGGTGGGGACGTGCTCGTGGTCGAAGGTCACCACGGTGGCGCCGTCGGCCACGGCCAGCAGCGCCTCGAGGTCGCGGTGGTCACCGAGGCGGACGTCGGCCGCGACGAGCGGCGCGGACTCCTCCGGGCCGGTCGAGAGCACCCGCAACGACTGGCCGAGGGCGATCGCCGCCTGGTGCGTCATGCGGGCCAGCTGCCCGCCACCGACCATCGCGACGACGGGCAGCCCGGTACGGGGGTCGAGTCGGGACGCCATGGTGCGTCGAGCCTAACCGCCGGTCACCCGGCGGCCGCGATCGCGCCCGCCAGCCGCTCCCCCACCAGCGCGACCACCTGCTCGACCGGGTGGATGCCGTCGTCGCTGCCGCCGGCGACCCAGGCGCCCTCCGCCGACATCCCCGACCACGGGTCGACGAACTGCCACCCCTGCTCGGTCGCCAGCTGCTCCAGCCGCGCGTTGAGCTCCAGCACCCCGGCGGCGTGGTCGTCCTGGGGCGGGACCGCGGACAGCAGGACCGTCGGCACGTCCGTGGTCGCCACGATCTGCAGCAGGTTGTCCCGGACCGCCTCCCAGGGCACGTCCTCCCGGAGGTCGTTGGTCCCGCCCATCACCACCACGACGTCGGCGTCCACGGGGCCGACGCCGTCGCGCATGACCGCGGTCGTGGCGCCGGGGACCGCGTAGCCACCGGCGAACCCGACCCGCTCGTCCTCGTCCGCGAACGGGATCCACGAGCTGCGGTCGTTGACCGTCGTCCCCAGCACGGCCGCGAAGCCGGCGGTGATGGAGTCCCCGACCACCGCGAACCGCAGCCCGGCACCCGTCCCGGTGTCGGCCTCCGACTGCGCCGCGCCCGGAGCCCCGGCCTCCGGCGACCCGGCAGCGGAGGACGTCGACGGGGCGGTCGTGGCGGGCGTCGACGCGGCGGCGGTCGGCGACGTGGGCGGGGTCGTCGTCGTCCCGGCCGGCTCCGGGGCCCTGTCGTCGCAGGACGCGAGGAGCAGCACACCCAGCACGACGGCGACCAGCCGGAGCCGGCGACCGGACGGCCCGCGGCCGGCTCGGGTCGGGGTCACGCGGGCACGTGTCGCGCCGGACGTTCCACACACCGTCGGCGACCTCCGTAGATTGCCGTCATGCCCGTCCCCCGGCCCGCCGGATCCGGCGTCCGTACCAACGGGCGCCTGCTGCTGAAGGAACTGGGTGCCTTCGGCAGCGTCGGCGCCGTCTGCTTCGTGATCGACCTCGGCCTGTTCCAGCTGCTGTACGGCGCGCTGGGCGTCGGGGCCGTGACCGCCAAGCTGGTCTCGACCCTGGTGTCCACCACCGCAGCGTTCCTCGGTCACCGCTTCTGGTCCTTCTCGCACCGGGCGCGCACGGGGCTGCGGCGTGAGTACCCGCTGTTCGTCATGGTCAACGGCGTCACCCTGGCCCTCGGCCTGGCGATCGTCGCGTTCGTCCGGTACCCGCTGGGACAGGAACACGCGCTGGTCCTCCAGGCGGCGAACGTCGTGTCGATCCTCGTCGGCAGCGTCATCCGCTACCTCTCCTACCGGCGCTGGGTGTTCCCGGCGGTCGCCCCCTCGGCCTGACGGCGGCGCCCCACCCCGCTCATCCGGCCAGGCGGGAGCCGTGCCGCCCGGCGACGACCTCCAGCCGCGTCGGGATGCGGGTGCGCAGCTCCTCCAGGTGGCTGATGACGCCGACCGTCCGGCCGCCGCGGCGCAGCTCGTCGAGCACGTTCATCACCGCGTCGAGCGCCTGGGCGTCGAGCGTGCCGAAGCCCTCGTCGACGAAGAGGGTGTCCATCTGCACGCCCCCGGCCTCGGCGGTGACGACGTCGGCCAGCCCCAGCGCCAGCGCCAGCGAGGCCATGAAGCTCTCGCCGCCGGAGAGGGTCTTGGTGGGCCGCCGGGTGCCGGTGTACTCGTCGAAGACGTCCAGCCCCAGGCCGCCGCGGGCGCCGTGCCGGCCCTGCGCGTCGCTGTGCAGGAAGGTGTAGCGGGCGCCCGACATGTCCTGCAGGCGCCGGCTGGCCACCTCGGCGACCTGCTCCAGGCGGGCGGCTAGCACGAAGGACTGCAGCCGCATGCGCATCGTGTTGGCGCCGCGGCCGGTGACCAGGTCGGCCAGGCCGGTGACCTGCCCGGCCCAGGCGCGCCGCTCGGCGAGCTCGACCTCCGCGGCCACCACCTCGCCGGCCAGCGCGTCGAGGGCACCCGCGCAGCGCCGGGCCTGCTCGAGGGCGGCCACCGCCTCCTCCCGCCGGGTGGTGAGCGCGGCGCACCGCTGCTCGAGGGCCGGGACGTCGGGCCGCTCCGGCAGGTCGGTGAGCTCCGGGTCGGCGAGCGTGGCGACGAGGACGGAGCGGGCCTCGTCGTGCTCCCGGATCCGGCGTTCCAGCGCGGCGAGCTCACCGGTCTCCAGCAGGGCCCCCGCGGCGTCGAGCAGGTCGTCGAACCCGGCGGTGGCCGCGCGCTCGGCCGCGGTGCGCCGGGTCGACTCCGCGGCGGTGCGGGCCCGCAGCTCCTCGGCCTCCGCGGCGACGACGGCCTCGCAGCGCTCGGCGGCCGCGGTCAGCCGCCGGACCCGGGCGGGCAGGTCGGCGTCCTCGCCCCGGGCGGCGTCCAGGCGTGCCGTCAGCTCGCGGAGGGCCTCCTCGCGGGCCGCACGCTCCGCGGCGCAGCGCTGCAGCTCCTCGCGGTCGGTGGCCAGCGCGGCCGCGGCGGCGTCCCGGCCGGCCTCGGCCGCGGCCAGCCTCCGGCGGGCGTCGTCGGCGGCCCGGGCTCGGGCGGCGACCTCGGTCAGCTCGGCCCGGGCCTGCGCGGCGCGGGCGCCCAGCTCCGGCACCGGCAGCTCCCCGGCCCGGGCGCGGAGGACAGCCAGCTCGCGGTCCCGCTCGTCGACGGCGCCCCGGGCGGCGGTGGCCCGCGCCTCGGCGGCGTCGGCGGCGGCGCGCGCCCGCTCCTCGTCGTCGGCGGAGACCGCCGGGCCGGCCGGCGACGCCGGTCGTGGGTGCTCCGTGGCGCCGCAGACCGGGCAGTCGGCGCCCGGGACCAGCCCGGCGGCGAGCTCGGCGGCCATCCCGTCGAGCCGGGCGGCCCGCAGCTCCACCAGCTGCTCCCGCGCCTCCAGCCAGGCGGTGCGCGCGGTGTCGGCGGCGGTCCGGGCCGCCTCGAGGTCGGCGGCGACCCGCTCGGCGGCGGTGGCGGCGGTCAGCGCCGACCGGGCGGCCTCCTCGGCCGCGGTCAGCCCGGGCAGCCGGGCCGCCGCCGCCAGCGCCTCGTCCAGCCGTTGCTGGGCGTCGGTGACGCGGCCGGGCCACTCCTGCGCCGCGCGGGCACCCTCGTCGCAGCGGGCGGTGAGCGCAGCGACCCCGCGCGCCAGTCCGGCCAGCTCGCGGGTCAGCGCGTCGGCCCGGGCGGCCTCGGGGGCCAGCGCGCGGGCCGCGGCGGCCTCGTCGCGCAGTTCCCGGGCGACGAGGGGGTCCGCGGCGCGGCCGTCGGCGACCACCGCCCAGGCGGCCCGGGCCGCGGCCAGCGCCGCCGCGGCGGTCTCGGCGTCCCGCGCGGCGCGGCCGGCCGCCTCCAGCACGTCGCGCAGCCCCTCGGCGCGGCGCCCGGCGTCGGCACGGGCGCGCAGCGGCGTCAGCTGCTCCTCCCGGCCGGTCAGCCGCTCGAGCTCCTCCCGGGCGCGGTCGCGGCGGTCGTGCCGCGCGGCCAGCGCGCGGGCGTCGGCCAGCTCGGCGTCCAGCCGGGTGCTCGCGGCGGCGGCGGCCTCGGCGTCGGCGGCGGCCCGCGTGCGGTCGGCGGCGGCCCGGGTGCGCACGGCGGTCACCCAGGAGCCGACGGACGTCCCCGGGTGGGCCCCCACCAGCTCGGGGGCCAGCTCCTCGGGCACCTCGACGTCGGCGATCTGGGCGACCCGGTGCAGCAGCGTGCTGATGCGGTGCCGGTCGGCGCGCAGCGTCTCCTCGGCGGCGCGCCGCTCGGTGGCCAGCCACTCCTCGGCGCGGGCGAACCGGCCGACGTCGAACAGCGTGCGCAGCAGGCGCGCGCGGTCCTCCGGTTCGGCGCGGAGGAACCGCGCGAAGTCGCCCTGCGGGAGGAGCACCACCTGGCAGAACTGCTCGGCGGACAGGCCGAGCCGCACGCGCAGGTACTCCGAGCCCTCGTCGACCCGCGTGCTCACCGGCGTCCAGCCGGCGCCGTCCTGCCGCTGGACGAGCAGCCGGGCCTGCTCGGTCGTCTGCCCGGCGCCGCGCTTCTTCGGGCGGGTCTGCTCGGGGCGGCGCACCACGAGCAGCCGCTCCCCGGCCAGGGTGAGCTCGAGGGAGACCTCGGTGCGGGTGGCGGCGTCGGCGTGGTCGCTGCGCAGCCGCTTCTCCTCGCCGCGGGCGCCGGGCACGGTGCCGTAGAGGGCGAAGACGACGGCGTCCAGCAGCGTCGTCTTGCCCGCACCGGTGGGGCCCCACAGCAGGAACAGCCCGTCCCGGGCGACCTCGTCGACGTCGACGGTCTCGGTGCCGGCGAAGGGCCCGAAGGCGGACAGCGTGAGCCGGTGCAGCCTCACCGGGCCGCCTCCTCGCGGGCCTCGGCGCCCAGGGCCCGGGCCAGGAGCTCGCGCTCGGCGGACGTGGCCGCCACCCCGTCGCGGACGTGGGTGACGAACTCCCCGGCGACGTCGATGTCGCTGCGGCCGCGCAGCCGCTCCTGGTAGCTGCGGCCGTCTCCCCCGGCCTCGCCCGCGGTCCACTCCAGGTGCACGCAGTGCGGGAACCGGCCGCGCAGCTGCCGCATCGGGTCGGCCGGGCGGACGGCGTCGGTCAGCCGGGCGGAGACGAAGTGCTCCACGACGTCGGCGTGGGCGGGGTCGGCCAGCAGCTCGTCGAGGGTGCCGGTGAGCACGGTCAGCGGGCGGGGCGTGGGCAGGGGCAGCGGGCGCACCTCGGCCAGCCCGGTGGCGTCGAGGTCGACCAGCCAGGCCTGCTTCTGCTGGCCGGCCTCGCCGAAGGAGTAGGCCAGGGGGGAGCCGCTGTAGCGCAGTCGCGGGGTGAGCGTCTGCGGCCGGTGCAGGTGCCCCAGGGCCACGTAGTCGACGCCGTCGAAGACCGCCGCGGGCACCAGGTCGACGCCGCCGACGCAGATGTCGCGCTCGCTGTCGCTGGCCACCCCGCCCCCGACGAACGCGTGCGCCAGCACCACCGAGCGGGCGCCCGGGCGGAGGAAGAGGTCGGCGCGGACGCGGTCCATCGCCTCGGCGAGCACCGCCTCGTGGCTGCGCGCACCCGGCACGCCGAGCTCGTGCCGCGCGATCTCCGGCTCCAGGTAGGGCAGCCCGTAGACGGCGACCTCACCGTGCTCGTCGCGCAGCAGCACCGGCTCGTCGAGCCCGCTGGTCGACGCGCGCACGTGCAGACCCGCCACCGACAGCAACCCGGAGAAGGTGCCCAGCCGGCGCGCGGAGTCGTGGTTGCCGGGGGTCAGGACGACGGTGGCGCCCGCGCGCAGCAGGCGGCCGACCACCCGGTCGAGCACCGCCGTGGCGTCGGCCGAGGGCACCGCACGGTCGTAGACGTCACCGGCGACGACCACCGCGTCGACCGACTCGGCGACGACCACGTCGGCCAGGCCGGAGAGCACGGCCTCCTGCTCGCGCAGCAGGTCGGCACCGTGCAGGGAGCGGCCGATGTGCCAGTCGGAGGTGTGCAGCAGCCGCATGGCCGCAGAAGGTAGGTCGGGGTGCCGACAGAACCGGCCAGGCGCGCCGTGACGGACCCGTCACACCGCGCACCGGCCGTCAGAACCGGGCGGTCGGGTACGCCGTCTCCCAGCCGGAGCCCCAGCCGGCCGCCTCCTGGGCCCGCCGGTCGGCGTCCTCCTCCATCATGTGGTTGAGCAGGTGCTGCACCCCGTCGCTGTCGGGGATCTGCCGCAGCACCGTCGCGCCGCCGTCCCCGGCCGACTCGATGGTCAGCGTCCCGGAGTTGATGACCCGCTCCCACAGCGTCTGGCGGTAGGAGACGTCGGTGATGCGGGACAGCCCGATGTCCCGGCCCCGGCGGGCGAGCACGCCCTCCCGGAACAGCAGCCGGTGCGTGGTGATGACGTAGTGGGTGGTGCGCCACCGCAGCAGCGGCACCAGCACGGTCCAGGCGAGCAGCACCAGGGCGACACCCGCGACGACCAGCCGGACGACGCCCTGCTGAGGACCCTCCGGCACCAGCGCAGCCCCGAAGCAGGCGGCCCCCACGACGAGGAGGAAGGCCACGATCGGCCAGAAGATGGTCAGCCAGTGCGGGTGCAGGTGGCGGACCACCTCTTCGTCGTCGGCGAGCAGCTTGTCCGGGTACGGCACCGCGCCAGGATGGCCCAACGATCGGCGCGCCGTCACGCAGCGCGCCGACGTGTCCGCTATTCGGTGGTGGCGCCGACCGGTGTGCGCGCCGGGGCCGGGACGACCCGCTCCGCGCGGGGCTCGGGCAGCACGAGGTGGCCCACCGGCGGCTGCACGCGGGCCGCGCGCGCCCACCGGCCGGGCCCGCGGTGGCGCAGGAACAGCCGCGCCGGCTCCTCGAGGTGGCGGTAGCAGAGGTGGGCGAGGAGCACGGTGAGCAGCAGGACGTGCGGGATGAGGAAGCCGGCGAGCCCGCTGCCCGGCGCGATGGAGGGCGTCCACCCCATGGAGGTCCAGAAGACCTCGAAGACCGGGACGTGCACCAGGTAGAGGCTGTAGGAGATGCGTCCGCCGTGCACCATCGGCTCGGTGGCGAGCATGCGGCTGAGCCCGCGGCGGGACAGCGCCAGGGCACCGACCAGGACGGGGAAGGCCAGGACGACGACGCCGCCGTACTCCCCCTCGCCCTGACCGCGCCACTCGCCCCACCACAGGCCGACCAGGATCTCGGCCAGGGCGAGCACCGCCACGCCCGCGGCGACCCGCTCCACGCGCGGCGTCACCGGGATGCGGCGCACCGCCAGGCAGGTGAACGCACCGGCCAGGAAGCCGGCGCCGATGCGCAGCGCCCAGCTCCACGGGAAGTACGGGTCGCCGGTGGTGAAGCAGGTGTAGGCGAAGGGCAGCATCGCCCCGATCGCGAGGGCACCGGTGACCACGGCCGGGGCGTTGCGCAGCCGCCACAGCAGGAGGACGGCCAGGGGGAAGAGGACGTAGGCCAGCCACTCGGCGCTGATCGACCACGCGGCGCCGACCCACGACGAGCCGTCGAAGCCGGGCCGGGTCCAGAGCTGCACCATGGCCAGCTGCTGGAGGTAGTGCCAGAGGTCCACGACCGGCTGCTCGGTCTGGTAGGCGACCACGCCGTCGGCGACCCGCGTGCCCTTGTAGAGCAGCCACCCGCCGAACAGCGTCGTGACCACGGCGTAGACCGGCCAGACGCGGCAGATCCGCGCCCACCAGAACGTGAGTGCACCGCGCCCGGAGGGTCGCCGCCCCATCTTCTGCAGGTAGGTCAGGGTGATGACGAAGCCGCTGAGGACGTAGAAGAGGTCCACGCCCAGCGCGCCGGTGCGCACGATCGGGCGCAGCGGCTCCCAGAGGGCGGTGTAGGTGTCCCCCGGGGTGAAGGAGAAGTGGAAGGCGACGACCCAGAACGCGGCGACGATGCGCAGCCCGGTCAACGACCGGATCTCTCCGCCGGTCAGCGGGCTGGGGCTGGCAGCGCTCACGGGAGGGCCCTCCTGGCACGGCGGTGAGTCAACGACTGCCTACTGGCAGTAGCCGCAACCTACCGAGCGGACCCGTCCGTCCGGTGCCGCGACACCGTCGTCCCGGCCCCGCTGCCCCCACCTGTCACAGGCGTCCCGGAGGCGTCGTCCGCACGTGCCGCACGTCCCCGCTGGCCAGCTCCAGACGGCCGGCCGCCGTCCGGACGACGAGCCGGCCGTCCCAGTCCACGCCCTCGGCGACGCCCTCGACGGCGGAGCCGTCCGGGAGGGTGACCGCGACCGGGACACCGACCGTGGAGCACCACGCCAGGTAGTCGCGGGCCAGGCCGGTGCCGACCGGGTCGCCCAGCGCCCGCACCCAGGGCAGGTAGCGGCGCTCGAACCCGCGCAGGAAGCCGAGCAGCACCGCCGCGCGGTCGACCGGCGCCCCCGCGGCCAGCGCGAGGGAGGTGCCGCCCTCGGGCAACTCGTCGGCGCGGGTGGAGACGTTGAGCCCGACCCCCACGACGACCGCGCCGGACGCCACCTCGGCGAGGATGCCGGCCAGCTTGGCCCCGTCGGCGGCCAGCAGGTCGTTGGGCCACTTCAGCGAGGCCCGGACGCCGGGGACCTCCCCGACCGCCTCGGCGAGCGCGACCCCGGTCAGCAGCGGCAGCCAGCCGCGCCGCGCGGCGGGCACGTCGGGGCGCAGCAGGAGGGAGACGGTGAGGCCGGCCCGGGGCGGCGAGGCCCAGGTGCGGTCCAGGCGGCCGCGGCCCGCGGCCTGGTGCTCGGCGACCAGCACGGTGCCCTCCGGGGCCTCGTCGGCCGCCTCGGCCGCGAGGACGGCGTTGGTGGAACCGACCTCCGCCACGACCCGCAGCGAGCGCCACAGCGCGCTGTCCGAGGTCAGCGCGGCCGCCACCCCCGCCTCGTCGAGGGGCGGCCGGTCCGGGTCGACCGAGCGGGACGGCGTCGGTTCGGGCACTCCCCTACGCTACGGAACTCGTGAGCGAGCATCGCAGCGAGCGACCGAGCCGGCAGCGGAACGGGTCCCGGTGAGCGCGGCCGAACTGGAGAGCGCCGGCGAGCACGTCACCGGCGACGTCGACATCCACACGACCGCGGGCAAGCTCGCGGACTTCGAGCGGCGCGTCCAGGAGGCCACCCACGCGGGCTCGGCGCGCGCGGTGGAGAAGCAGCACGCCGCCGGGAAGATGACCGCGCGGGAGCGGATCGAGGCGCTGCTGGACCCGGGCTCGTTCACCGAGCTCGACGAGTTCGCCCGCCACCGCTCCACCAACTTCGGCATGGAGGCCCGGCGGCCCTTCGGCGACGGCGTGGTCACCGGCCACGGCACCGTCGACGGCCGGCCGGTGTGCGTGTTCTCCCAGGACGTCACCGTCTTCGGCGGCAGCCTCGGCGAGGTCTACGGCGAGAAGATCGTCAAGGTGCTCGACCTGGCGATGCGCAACGGCTGCCCGGTCATCGGCATCAACGAGGGCGGCGGCGCGCGGATCCAGGAGGGCGTGGTGGCCCTGGGCCTCTACGCGGAGATCTTCCGGCGCAACGTGCACGCCTCCGGCGTCATCCCGCAGATCTCGCTGGTGATGGGCGCCGCGGCCGGCGGGCACGTCTACTCCCCGGCGCTGACCGACTTCATCGTGATGGTCGACCAGACCAGCCAGATGTTCATCACCGGCCCCGACGTGGTGAAGACCGTCACCGGTGAGGACGTCACCCTCGAGGAGCTCGGCGGCGCCCGCACGCACAACACCAAGTCCGGGGTCGCCCACTACCTGGCCGAGGACGAGAACGACGCGCTGGACTACGTCAAGGCGCTGCTGTCCTACCTGCCCAGCAACAACCTCGACCCGCTGCCGGTCGCCGAGGTGCCGCCGGTCGACGTCACCGTCCCCGACGGCGTCACCGACGAGGACCTGGAGCTGGACACCTTCATCCCGGACTCCCCGAACACCCCCTACGACATGCACACCGTGATCGAGCACGTCCTCGACGACGGTGAGTTCCTCGAGGTGCAGGCGCTGTTCGCCCCCAACATCGTCACCGGCTTCGGCCGGGTCGAGGGCCGGCCGGTGGGCGTGGTGGCCAACCAGCCCACGCAGTTCGCCGGGACGCTGGACATCGACGCCAGCGAGAAGGCCGCGCGCTTCGTGCGCACCTGCGACGCCTTCAACGTCCCGGTGCTGACCTTCGTCGACGTCCCCGGCTTCCTGCCGGGCACCTCGCAGGAGTGGGACGGGATCATCCGCCGCGGCGCCAAGCTGATCTACGCCTACGCCGAGGCCACCGTCCCCAAGATCACCGTGATCACCCGCAAGGCCTACGGCGGCGCGTACGACGTCATGGGCTCCAAGCACCTGGGCGCGGACCTCAACCTGGCCTGGCCGACGGCCCAGATCGCGGTCATGGGCGCGCAGGGTGCGGTCAACATCCTGTACCGCAAGGAGCTGGCCGAGGCCGAGGACGCCGAGTCACGCCGCGCCGAGCTCATCACCGAGTACGAGGACGCGTTGCTGAGCCCGTACATCGCGGCCGACCGTGGGTACGTGGACATGGTGATCCGGCCCTCCCACACCCGGCTGCAGGTCACCCGCGCGCTGCGCCTGCTGGCCAACAAGCGCCAGACCCTGCCGCCCAAGAAGCACGGGAACATCCCCCTGTGAGCGAGCCGCTACTGCGGGTCGTGCGGGGCGAGCCCAGCCCCGAGGAGCTCGCCGCCCTGACCGTCGTGGTCGCGGCCCTCGGGCAGCGCCGGGAGCGGCGCCGCCCGGCGCCGGTCGGGGCGTGGGCCTCCCCCGGCGACGCCCACCGCGTGCCGCTGCGCGCCGGCCCCGGCGGGTGGCGCGCCGCGGGCAGGTTCGCGTGAGCGCGTGGCGGCGCCCCCGCGCCCGGGCAGCAGCGCCGCGGGGGCAGCAGATGGACGTGGACGAGGAGAACCCATGAGTGTCGACCGGCGGCTGGTGCTGGCATCGGCGTCGCCCGCGCGGCTGGCGCTGCTGCGGCAGGCCGGCCTGAGCCCCGAGGTCGTCGTCAGCGACGTCGACGAGAGCACCGTGCAGGCGCCGCGGGTGGGCGAGCAGGTGGCCCTGCTGGCCGCGGCGAAGGCCACGGCGGTGGCCAGGAGGGAACGGGACGCGCTGGTCCTCGGCGCCGACTCGCTGCTGGAGTTCCGGGGCCGCCCGATGGGCAAGCCGACCGACGTCCAGGAGGCCCGCGACCGCTGGCAGCGGATGAGCGGGAAGAGCGGCGTCCTGCACACCGGCCAGGCGCTGTTCGACGTGCAGGACGGCCAGGTCCTCGGCCGGGACGTCGCCGTCGTGTCCACCGTGGTGCACTTCGCCGACCCGACGCCGCAGGAGATCGAGGCCTACCTGGCCACCGGCGAGCCCCTCGCCGTGGCCGGCGCCTTCACCCTCGACGGGCTCGGCGCGCCGTTCGTCCGCCGGGTGGAGGGCGACCCCGCGGCGGTGGTCGGGCTCTCGCTGGCCGTGCTGCGCACGCAGCTGGCCAAGCGCGGGCTGACGATCACCGACCTGTGGCGTCGCTGACCCCACCCGCCCCCCACCGTCCGAACACCCGAGGAGAACACCGGTGCAGAAGGTCCTGATCGCCAACCGCGGTGAGATCGCGGTGCGCGTCGCCCGCGCCTGCAAGGACGCCGGGCTGACCAGCGTCGCCGTCTACGCCGAGCCCGACCGCGACGCCCTGCACGTGCGGGCGGCCGACGAGGCCTTCGCCCTCGGGGGGACGACGCCCGGCGACTCCTACCTGGTGATCGACAAGATCCTCGACGCCGCGAAGCGGTCCGGCGCCGACGCGGTCCACCCCGGCTACGGCTTCCTGTCGGAGAACGCCGACTTCGCCCGCGCCGTCCTCGCCGCCGGGCTGACCTGGATCGGCCCCTCCCCCGAGGCGATCGTCGCGCTCGGCGACAAGGTGCAGGCCCGGCACATCGCGACCAAGGCCGGCGCCCCGCTGGTCCCCGGCACCAAGGACCCCGTCTCCGGCGCCGACGAGGTGGTCGCCTTCGCCGAGGAGCACGGCCTGCCGGTCGCCATCAAGGCGGCCTTCGGCGGCGGCGGCCGCGGGCTGAAGGTGGCCCGCACCATCGAGGAGATCCCGCACCTGTTCGACTCCGCCGTGCGCGAGGCGGTGTCCGCCTTCGGCCGCGGCGAGTGCTTCGTGGAGCGGTTCCTGGACAAGCCGCGGCACGTCGAGGCCCAGGTGCTGGCCGACACGCACGGCACCGTCGTCGTCGTCGGCACCCGCGACTGCTCGCTGCAGCGGCGCAACCAGAAGCTGGTCGAGGAGGCGCCGGCGCCGTTCCTCACCGACGAGCAGCGCGAGCGGATCCACTCCTCGGCCAAGGCGATCTGCGCCGAGGCCGGCTACCACGGGGCCGGCACCGTGGAGTACCTCGTCGGTGCCGACGGCTCGATCTCCTTCCTCGAGGTCAACACGCGGCTGCAGGTGGAGCACCCGGTCAGCGAGGAGACCAGCGGCATCGACCTGGTCCGCCAGCAGTTCCGGATCGCCGAGGGCCTGCCGCTGGAGATCACCGAGGACCCCACGCCCCGCGGGCACAGCATCGAGTTCCGCATCAACGCCGAGGACGCCGGCCGCAACTTCATGCCCGCGCCGGGCCCCGTGCGCCGGCTGGAGATCCCGCAGGGCCCCGGCGTGCGCTGGGACTCCGGGGTGGAGACCGGCGGCGAGGTGGCCGGCGCGTTCGACTCGATGCTGGCCAAGCTGATCGTCACCGGCGCCACCCGCACCGAGGCGCTGCAGCGGGCCCGCCGCGCCCTGGACGAGCTGGTCGTCGAGGGCATGCCGACGGTCATCCCCTTCCACCGGGCCGTGGTCCGCGACGAGGCGTTCACCAGCGAGCCGTTCACGGTGCACACCCGCTGGATCGAGACCGAGTGGGACAACCAGGTGCCCCCCTACGACGCCGCCCCGGCCGAGGCCGAGGAGGCCGAGCCGCGGCAGACCGTCGTCGTCGAGGTCGGTGGACGCCGCCTGGAGGTGTCCCTGCCCGCGGGCCTGGCCGCCGGCGGCGGCGCACCCGCGGCCGGCGGCGGCGCCAAGCCGCGCAAGCGGGGCGGCGGGCACGGTGGGTCGGCGGCGTCCGGCGACTCCCTGACCAGCCCGATGCAGGGCACCATCGTCAAGGTCGCGGTCGAGGAGGGCGCGACGGTGGCCGCGGGCGACCTGGTCGTCGTCCTGGAGGCGATGAAGATGGAGCAGCCGATCGCCGCGCACAAGGCCGGCGTCGTCAAGGACCTCGCCGCCGAGGTCGGCGCGTCGGTCTCCAGCGGCGCGGTGATCTGCACGATCGCCGACGCCGGGTAGCGCGCCGCCCCGCGGGGCCTCAGCCGGGGCGGCGCACCCCCAGGGTGTCCACGCCGTCGGCGTTCCAGTCGCCGGCGAACGCGGTGTCGGAGGGATCGCCGTAGCCGACCTGCAGGTCCGCCGGGCCCGAGGTCAGGCTGAAGCGCAGGTGGTAGACCATGCCGCGCCGCACGGCCAGCGTGTCCCCACGCTGCCCCGCGCTCCAGCGGCCGACCAGCACGGTGTCCTGCGGCTCGCCGTAGCCGAAGACGCGGTCGGCCACGCCCGTGCTCAGCCCGTTCTTCACGTGGTAGGTCGCACCGCGCCGGACGGTGAGGCTGTCGGCGCCGTCGCCGTCCCAGTCCCCGACGAGGACGACGTCGTCCGGGTCGCCGTAGGCCAGGACGCGGTCGGCCACCCCGGTCTGCAGTGAGTTCTTGACGTGGTAGCTGTTCCCGCGCCGCACGGCGAGGGTGTCGCGGCCGTCGCCGTCCCAGTCGCCGACCAGGACCGCGTCACCCGGGTCGCCGTAGGCGAAGCTGCGGTCGGCGACACCGGTGGTGTTCTGCTCGCGGACGTGGAAGGTGTTGCCCCGGCGGACCGCCAGGGTGTCGACCCCGTCGCCGTTCCAGTCGCCGACGAGGACGCTGTCCAGCGGGCCGCCGAAGGAGAACACGCGGTCGGCGAGTCCGGTGAAGCGGTCGTTGAGGAGGTAGGTGCTGCCGCTCCCGCCGATCTCGGTGCTCCGCGCGGCGGCGGGGGCCGCGGCCGGGACGAGTGCGGGACCCGAGGGGCCGCTCGCGACCTCGATCCGCGCCGCCGCTCCGGTCGCCTCCACGACCCGCACGGTGAACCGGGCGTCCCCGAAGGACACCGGCGCACCGCCCGGCAGCGCCACGGCCGGATCGCCGCCGGGGGGCGCCGTCCGCGACGGGGTGGCGTCGAGCAGCACCGAGGTGTCGTTCCCGTCGCGGGCGAGCCGGAGCACGACGCCCGACTCCAGCCGGCGCCGGTTCGCCGCCGAGCCCAGCCAGCCGTCCTGGCCGGTGGGCGTCCGGTACTCCAGCCAGTACTGGTCACCGTCGCTGTCGAGGAGCCGGACCGCGCGGGTCCCGGTGCGGGCACCGACCGGCGAGAGCACGAACTGCCCCGGGGGTGATCCGGCGAGGACCGTGGGCGCCGAGCCCGGGGGCAGCAGCCCGAGCCGCGCGGCGTGGGGGGCGCCCAGCGAGCCCAGCTGCTCCCAGGAGACGCCCATGACGTCGTACCAGTCGGCGTAGCCGATGACCCGGCAGGCCCCCGTCTCCACGGCACCGTCGCACTGCAGCTGCGAGGCGTGCCCCAGGCCGAAGTTGTGCCCCAGCTCGTGCGCCAGCACCGAGGTGACCGTGCTGCGCACGTAGAGCCGGCCACCGGAGGCCACCGTGCTGCCGACCTCGGCGAGGCCGGCCGAGCAGTCCGTCGCCGTCGACGGCAGGTAGACCAGCAGGTGCTGCCCGGGACCGCCGCGCCAGCCGGCGTGCGCGGCCGCTTCGTTCCACAGGGCGTAGGGCGAGCCGCAGCCGGCGGAGGCGCGGAACCAGCCGAACGACGCGGTGACGCCGAGCCGGACCGCCCCGTCGCTCTGCCGCGCCCAGAAGTCCGCGACCGGGCCGTTCACGGCCCCGACGACGTCGGCGAGGCCGGTGGCGTCCGGTGCCGAGCCCGCCGGGACGGCCATGACGACGGTGACGGCGTTGGTGGTGCCGCCGCTGGCCGCGGCCACCGGCGGGTCGACGGGGGCGGCGGCCAGGACGTCGGCGGCCAGCACCTCCACCGCCGGCTCCAGGTCCGCAGCGGTCGGCGACCGGTCGGCCACCTCGTCCCCGACGACCACCTCGACCGTGGCGCCGACGGGCAGGTGGTCGACGTCCTCGGTCGGCACCCGCACGGCCTCGCCGTCCCCGGTCTGGATCCAGGTCAGCGGGCCCTCGTCGGCGTGCGCCGCGGCGTGGCCCGCCTCCGGCCAGGCCTGCACCAGCTCGCCGACGACGGTGTCCCCCGCCACGGGCTCCTCCTCCGCGGCAGCGGGGAGCGCGGCGGACAGCACCACGACCGCAGCGACGGCGGCGACCATGTGCAGGCGTCGGGGCGGGGAACCGGGGAGAGCAGGCACGGCGGGACTCCTGGGGACGAGGACTCTCCCCTCATCGGCGCACCGGCCGGCGAACTGGAGGCCCGAGAGGGAGGAGGTCAGGCGGGGGTGCGCCGGCGGGCGGCGGCCCAGCCCGCGAGGGAGGCGAGGACCAGTCCGGCCAGGGCGGTGGCCGGGACCGCCCACGGGGAGCCGCCCGAGGTCTGTGCGGCGGTGGCCAGCACCGCGCGCACCGGCGCCGCGTCGGCCGTCCCGGGAGGCGGTGTCCCGGGCGCCGCGCCGGGGACGGCCTCCGGCAGGGCCGGGGGCACCGGCGGAGCCGGGGCCGGCGGCGTGCCGGGGGCGGACGTCCGCGGACCGGCGGCCCCCGCGCCGGCGAGCACCGACGGGGTGCCGGTGACGGGGGGCGCCGGCGTCGCCGGGACGCTGCGGGCGGTGGTGGTGACGCTGACCGTGGCGGCGGTGTCGGTGAGACCGGTGACGGTCACGGTGACGTCACCGCCGGAGAGGGACACCGGCACGCCGGCGGGCAGGGCGGCCTGCAGGTCGCCGTCCCACGACGCGGGGGCGGTGGGGGTGCCGTCGAGCAGCAGCGAGGTGTCCGGCATCGCGCCGGTGCGGTGCAGCAGCACCCCGGTCTGCAGCCGGAACCGGTTGTCCGCGGTACCGAGCCAGGTGTCCCGGCCGGCGGCGGCGCGCAGCTCCAGCCAGTAGGTGCCGCCCTCCGGGTCGGCGATCCGGACCGCGCGGGTGCCGGTGCGGCCGGCGAGCGGGGCGAGGGTCAGCGAGGTCGTCGCGCCGTCCGCGGGCAGCGCCACCTGGGCCGCGGCGGGCAGCACGCCGAGGGCCTGCGCCTGCGGGGCGTTCAGCGCGCCGAGCCGGCTCCAGGAGGCGCCCATGACGTCGTAGTAGTCCCGGTAGGGCGCGGTGCGGCAGGTGCCGCCCTCGACGGCGCCGTCGCACTGGTGTGCCGAGGAGTGCCCCAGGCCGAAGTTGTGGCCCAGCTCGTGGGCGATCACCGAGGGGAGGACGTCGCGGACGTAGAGCCGGCCGCCGGCACCCGGTCCCGCACCGACCTCGCCCATCGCGTAGGCGCAGTCGCCACCGGCGGGGCCGGCCACGTACAGCAGCAGGTGCTGGCCCGGGCCGTCGCGGAAACCGACGGCCTCGGCGACCCGGTTCCACAGCAGCGTCGGCGAGGAGCAGTCGACGTCCGCCTGCACCCAGCCGGGGACGGTCGCGGTGACGCCCAGGCGGATGCCGCCGTCGGTCTGCTCGGACCAGAAGTCGGCGACCTCGCCGTCGACCGCGCCCACCAGCTGCTCCAGCGTCGTCCCGTCCTCGTGCCCGCCGGGCGGCAGGACCCGCACGACGGTGACCTCGTTGGTGAGCGTCGCGGTGCGGGCGGCGGCCACGGGGGTGGCCTGCAGCAGGGCGGCGTCCAGCAGCTCCCGGGCCGGCTGGAGGCCCTGCTCCGCCGCGGCGTCGGTCAGCCGCTCGCCGACGGTGACCTCCACGGTGGCGCCCACGGGCAGTCCGGCGGCGGCGTCCGTCGGGATGCGGACGGCCGCCCCGTCGGCCCCCTCGACCCACGTCAGGGGGGCGTGGTCGGCCTCGTGGCCGGCCAGCGGACCGTGGCCGGCGGGCCCGGCCTCGGCCCAGGTCTGCACGAGCTCGCCGACGACGGTCTGCCCGGGGCCGGCCGGCTCGTCGGCGTGCGCGACCGCGGGCGGCAGCGCGAGGGAGACGGCGACCGCGGTCGCCAGACCGGCCAGCGCCCGGAGCGGGCGGCGGCGGGTGGCGGGGGTCTTCCGGGCGGGGTGCATCCCCCCAGCCATCGGCGGTCCGCGCCCCTGTCGGCACCGGATCCGGGAAGTCCAGTCGAACGCCCCGTCACATCGGTCGCAGGTGCCTCCTGCGCCCCGCGCGTCGCCTCCCGGCGACCCCGGCCGCCTCCGCCGCCCCGGGCGGCGCCGGCTCAGGCCAGGGCGTCGGCGCCCATCAGCCGGCGGCCGGCCTCGGTGATCGACCCCGACAGCGACGGGTAGATCGCGAAGGTGTGCGCGAGGTCGGTGACGGTCAGCCCCTTGGTGACGGCGAGGGCGATCGGCAGGATCAGCTCCGAGGCGCCGGGTGCCACCACCACACCGCCGACGACGACGCCGGTGGCCTGGCGGGCGAAGAGCTTGACGAAGCCGTCGCGCAGGTCGGCCATCTTGGCGCGGGCGTTGGTCGCCAGCGGCAGCCGGATCACGTCGATGTCGGCGCCCTCGGGCAGGGTCTTCTCCTGCACCCCGACGGTCGCGATCTCGGGGTGGGTGAAGACGTTGGCCGCGACCGTCTTGAGCCGGATGGGCGTGACCGCCTCGCCGAGGGCGTGCCACATGGCGATCCGGCCCTGCATCGCCGCGACCGAGGCCAGCTGGAACACCCCGGTGACGTCACCGGCGGCGTAGATGCCGGGCACGCTGGTGCGCGAGACGCGGTCGACGACGACGTGCCCCGACGGCGCGAGCTCCACCCCGCACTCCTCCAGGTTCAGCCCGGCGGTGTTGGGCACGGTGCCGACGGTCATCAGGGCGTGCGAGCCCTCGACGGCGCGCCCGTCGGTCAGCTCGACCGAGACCCCCTTCTCGGTGCGCCGCACGGCCGCGGCCCGGCCGCGCTCCAGCCGGCCTCCGCGGGACTGGAAGACCTCCTCGAGCACCTCGGCGGCGTCGGAGTCCTCCCCGGGCAGCACCCGGTCGCGGGAGGAGACCAGCGTGACCGGGACGCCGGCCTCCAGGTAGCCGGAGGCGAACTCCGCCCCGGTGACCCCGGAGCCGACGACGACCAGGTGCTCGGGCATCTCCTGCAGGTCGTAGACGTCGCGCCAGTCCAGGATCCGCTCGTGGTCGGGCTCGGCGCCCGGCAGCACGCGCGGGTCGGCGCCGGTGGCGATCAGGACGACGTCGGCCTCCAGCGTCTCGAGGACACCGCCGTCGGCGTCCACGAGCTCCACCCGGTGCTCGGCCAGGCCGCGGACCTCGTCGGCCATCCGCGCCTGCCCGGCGACCACGCGCACGCCCTCGTTCTCCAGGCGGGCCTTGATGTCGGCCGACTGCGCGACGGCCAGCCCCTTGACCCGCTGGTTCACCGCGGGCAGGTGGATGCCGACGGCGCCCAGCTCGGCGCCCTGGATGCCGAGGCGGAGGGAGTCGCGGACGTTGGTCATCACACCGGCGGAGGCGATGAACGTCTTGGAGGGGACGCAGTCGGTGAGCACGCTGGCCCCGCCGACGCCGTCCCGCTCGACGACGGTGACCTCCGCACCGAGGGATGCAGCGACGAGCGCGGCCTCGTAGCCGGCGGGACCGCCGCCGATGATCACGATGCGGGTCATGAGGGTCCTTGTCGGTGCGGTGCGGACACGTGCGGGGGCCCATTCTCCCCGCCGCGGACGCCCCCGTCGCCCATCCCCCGGGGTCGAGCGCGCCACACCGGCCGTAGGCTCGCGGTCGATGGGCCTCTACGCCGCCTACGGGTCGAACATGGACCCCGCGCAGATGCTGCGGCGGTGTCCCTCCTCCCCGCACACCGGCACCGGCTGGATCCGGGGCTGGCGGCTGACCTTCGGCGGGGAGGACCTCGGCTGGGAAGGGGCGCTGGCCACCCTCGTGCCCGACGACACCACGCCCGGGGAGTCGCTGTCCCCCGGCGTCTTCGTCGCCCTCTACGACCTCACCGACGCCGACGAGCGGGCCCTGGACGCCTGGGAGGGCGCCGACCTCGGCCTCTACCGCAAGCTGCACCTGCGGGTCGCCACGCTGACCGGCGACCAGGTCGCCTACGTCTACGTCCTCGACGCCTTCGAGGGCGGTCTGCCCTCGGCCCGGTACCTCGGCGCGCTGGCCGACGCGGCCGAGGCCGCCGGTGCCCCGGCCGACTACCTGGCCGAGCTCCGGTCGCGGGAGTGCCGCTCCACCGGCGTCTGACCCGCGCTCACGCGCAGGTGTCCGACCACCGGTCGGTGAGCTGGTCCTTGGCCGCGCTGACGTCGCCCGCGTCGGCCAGAGCGGGGTCGGTCACCGAGCCGCCGGGGGCTGGTCGGCGCCGGTGGGCGCGCCGAGGAAGGTCTCCAGCAGCTGCCGGGCGGCCAGGGCGGGGGTCAGCTCACCGGCGAGCACGGCCTGCTCCAGCTGGGGCGCGGCGGACCGCACGCCGGGGTGGGCGCGCAGCCGGTGCTCCAACCCGTCGCGGACCAGCTGCCGGGTCCAGCGCACCTGCTGGGCGCGCCGCTGCTGCTCGAGGGCGCCGGAGGCCCGGCGCCGCTCCTGGTGCTCGACCAGCTTGGCCCAGACCTCGTCGAGCCCCTCATCGGTGAGACCGGCGCAGGTGAGCACCGGGACGTCCCAGTCCTCCCCGTGCCCGCGCAGCATGCGGATCGCCCCGGCCAGTTCCCGGGCGGCCTTGCGGGCGTCGGTGGCGCCGGGCCCGTCGGCCTTGTTGACGGCGATGACGTCGGCGATTTCGAGGATGCCGCGCTTGATGCCCTGCAGCTGGTCGCCGGTGCGGGCGAGGGTGAGGAAGAGGAAGGAGTCGACCATCTCCGCGACGGTGATCTCCGACTGCCCGACGCCGACGGTCTCGACCAGCACCACGTCGTAGCCCGCGGCCTCGACGACGACCATCGACTCCCGGGTGGCCTGCGCGACCCCGCCCAGCGTGCCGGAGGTCGGCGAGGGGCGGATGAAGGCGGCCGGGTCGACGGCCAGCCGCGCCATCCGTGTCTTGTCACCGAGGATCGAGCCGCCGGACCGGGCGGACGACGGGTCGACGGCGAGCACGGCGACCCTGGACCCGGCCGCGGTCAGCGTCACCCCGAGCGAGTCGATGAAGGTCGACTTGCCGACACCGGGCACGCCGCTGATGCCGATCCGCCGCGCCGCCCCCGCGTGCGGCAGGAGCTCGACGAGGAGCTCCTGCGCGCGCTCGCGGTGGTCGGCACGGTGGGACTCGACGAGGGTGATGGCCCGCGCCACGGCACGCCGGTCCCCCGCCAGGACGCCCTCGACCAGCGCCGGGACGTCGACCGCCCGGCTCATGCGTGCCCGAGGCGGGTCGACAGCGTGCGCAACAGCTCCTGCGCCGCCTCGGCGATGACCGTGCCGGGCGGGAACACCGCCGCCGCCCCCATCTCGCGCAGGGTCGGGACGTCGTCGGGCGGGATGACGCCGCCGACGACGATCAGCACGTCCTCGGCACCGAGGGCGGCCAGCGCGTCGCGCAGCGCCGGGACCAGCGTGAGGTGGCCGGCGGCCAGCGAGGACACACCCACCACGTGCACGTCGGCCTCGACCGCCTGGCGGGCGACCTCCTCCGGCGTCTGGAACAGCGGGCCCACGTCGACGTCGAAGCCGAGGTCGGCGAACGCGGTGGCGATCACCTTCTGGCCGCGGTCGTGGCCGTCCTGGCCCATCTTGGCGACCAGGATGCGGGGACGGCGTCCCTCGGCCTCCTCGAACGCCTCGGCCATGCGGCGGGTCTCCTCCACCGGGCCGGACTGCCCCGCCTCGTCGCGGTACACACCCGAGATGGTGCGCACCTGCCCGGCGTGCCGCCCGTAGACCTCCTCCAGCGCGTCGGAGATCTCCCCGACGGTGGCCTTGGCCCGCGCCGCGTCGACGGCCAGCTTGAGCAGGTTCGCGTCCAGCTCGCTGCCCCGCCGTCCCTCGGCCGCGGCGCGGGCGGCGTCGGTGAGCCGGCGCAGCGCGTCCTGCACGGCCCCGGCGTCGCGGGTGGCGCGCAGCTCCTCCAGCTTGGCCTTCTGCTGGGCGAGCACGTCGGCGTTGTCGACCCGCAGCACCTCGATCGCCTCGTCGGCCTCCACCCGGTACTTGTTGACGCCGATCACCGGCTGGCGGCCGGAGTCGATGCGCGCCTGGGTGCGGGCGGCGGCCTCCTCGATGCGCAGCTTCGGGATGCCGTCGTCGATCGCCTGGGCCATGCCGCCGTGCTCGGCGACCTCCTGGATGTGCGCCCACGCCCGGCGGGCCAGGTCGTAGGTGAGCCTCTCCACGTAGGCCGAGCCGCCCCAGGGGTCGATGACCCGCGTGGTGCCCGACTCCTGCTGCAGCAGCAGCTGGGTGTTGCGGGCGATCCGGGCGGAGAAGTCCGTCGGCAGGGCCAGCGCCTCGTCCAGGGCGTTGGTGTGCAGCGACTGGGTGTGCCCCTGGGTGGCGGCCATCGCCTCCAGACAGGTGCGGACGACGTTGTTGTAGACGTCCTGCGCGGTCAGCGACCAGCCCGAGGTCTGCGAGTGGGTGCGCAGCGACATCGACTTGGCGTTCTGCGCGCCCGCCTCCTTGACCAGCCTCGCCCACAGCAGCCGCCCGGCCCGCAGCTTCGCGACCTCCATGAAGAAGTTCATGCCGATCGCCCAGAAGAAGGACAGCCGGGGGGCGAACGCGTCGACGTCCAGACCCGCGGACTTGCCCGCCTGCAGGTACTCCACGCCGTCGGCGAGGGTGTAGGCCAGCTCCAGGTCGGCCGTCGCCCCGGCCTCCTGGATGTGGTAGCCGGAGATGGAGATCGAGTTGAACCGCGGCATCTCCTGCGAGGTGAACGCGAAGATGTCGCTGATGATCTGCATCGAGGGCTTGGGCGGGTAGATGTAGGTGTTGCGGACCATGAACTCCTTGAGGATGTCGTTCTGGATGGTCCCGGTCAGCTGACCGTGGGAGACCCCCTGCTCCTCGGCGGCGACGATGTAGAGCGCCAGCACCGGCAGCACCGCGCCGTTCATGGTCATCGACACGCTCATCCGGTCCAGCGGGATGCCGTCGAACAGCTGCCGCATGTCCAGGATCGAGTCGACCGCCACCCCCGCCATGCCGACGTCGCCGACCACGCGGGGGTGGTCGGAGTCGTAGCCGCGGTGGGTGGGCAGGTCGAAGGCGATCGACAGCCCCTTCTGACCGGCGGCCAGGTTGCGCCGGTAGAAAGCGTTGGACTCCGCCGCGGTGGAGAACCCGGCGTACTGCCGGATCGTCCACGGCTGCGTCGTGTACATCGTCGGGTAGGGGCCGCGCAGGTACGGCGGCAGCCCGGGCAGGGTCGCGAGGAAGTCCAGGCCCTCGAGGTCGGCCGGGCCGTACAGCGGGGGGACGGCGATGCCCTCGGGGGTCTCCCAGGTCACCTCCGCCACGCTGCGGCCGGTGGTCTCCTCGAACCGCTTGGCCCAGTCGTCGACCGAGACGCCGGCCGCCGGACGGCCCAGCTCGACGCCGCTGAAGTCGGGGATGCCGCTCATGCCGGAACTCCCAGCTGCTCGTGGACTCGCTGCAACACGTCGAGCGCGTCGCACCCGGCGTACACGTACCCGTCGACGCCGTCGACACCCAGCGACGGCTTCCCGGCCAGCCACACCTGCGTGGCACCGGCGGCGCGCAGATCGGCGGCCAGCGCGGCCGCGGACTCGGCGTAGTCGCGGTCGGTGCCGCAGATGCAGGCCACCGTCGTCCCGGCCTCGGCGAGGCCGCCGGCCCCGTCGCCGGCCGGGGTCGCCAGGCCACCGGCCTGGAAGAGGTTGGCCGCGAACGTGGCCCGGGCGGTGTGCCGGGCGATGGGGCCGATCGTGGCCAGGTAGACCCGCGCCTGCCCGCCCGCGGCCTCGGCGCGGTCCCGCAGCGCCTCGTACTCCTGCGCCGCCCGCACCCGCGGCAGCCCCCCGGTCGGCAGCACCTCGGCGGCCGGCTGCCGCTCCGGCAGCCGCTCGGCCGGGTTGGGGAACTCGCTGACCCCGGTGATCGCCTCCGCGCGGGAGGCCAGCCGCCGGGAGCGGGTGGCCCACGCGGCGCCGATCCGGTCGGCGACCAGGCCCGAGGTGAGCGCGGCGGCCAGCCCGCCGGCGGCCTCGATCTCGGTGAACCACGCCCAGGCGGCCTGCGCCAGCGACTCGGTCAGCGACTCCACGTACCAGGAGCCGCCGCCCGGGTCGAGGACCCGGGCCAGGTGCCCCTCCTCGACCAGGAGGCTCTGCGTGTTGCGCGCGATCCGCCGGGAGAACGCGTCGGGCAGGCCGAGCGCGGCGTCGAAGGGCTGCACGGTCACCACGTCGGCCCCACCCACGCCGGCGGCGAAGCAGGCGACCGTGGTGCGCAGCATGTTCACCCACGGGTCGCGGCGGGTCGTCATCACCGAGGAGGTGACGGCGTGCTGGCGCTGACCCCGGACGTCGGCGGAGGCGCCGCTGACGTCGCCGACGCGGTCCCACAGCCGCCGGGCCGCGCGCAGGCCGGCGATGGTGGTGAACTGGTCGGCGCTGGCGGCGAACCGGAACTCCAGCTGGCCGAACGCCTCGTCCACGCCCAGGCCACCGTCGGTGAGCGCCCGCAGGTAGGCCACCCCGGCGGCCAGCGCGCAGCCCAGCTCCTCCACCGCCGAGGCGCCGGCGTCGTGGAACACCGTCCCGTCGACGACGACGGTCCGCAGACCCGGGTGCGCCATCGCCCGGCGGGCCAGGGCGGCCAGCCCGGAGAGGTCCTGCTCCTGGCCGGAGGCGGCGTGCAGCCCGAGCGGGTCCAGGCCCAGCGAGCCGCCCGGCGCGAGGTCGGTGCGGCCCTCCACGAGGGCGAGGAACGCCTCGGCGGCCGGCTGGCCGCCCTGCACCGTCACCGGCGCGAGGTCCAGCAGGACGTCGGTGAGCACCTCGCCCAGCGCGTCGACCGGGATCGCGCCCTCTCCCAGCACCAGCCACAGCGAGGTGACGCCGTTCTCCAGGTCGGCGGCGATCGCCTCCCGCGTGACCGCCACGTCGGGGTGGGCGTGCCGCTGCCGGACGTCCCAGCCGCCGGGGACGCCGAAGCCCGCCGGGTCCCCGCCGCCGGGCACCGTGGCACCGGCGCGGGAGCCGCGGACGAACGGCGGGAGACCGGGGACGCCGACCGCCGCGGGCAGCTCCCCGGCGTCCTCGGCGGTGTACAGCGGACCGACGGTCACCCCGGTCGCGACGGTCCGGCGCAGCGCGTCCTCGACCGGGTCGGGGAGCTCCTCGCGGCCGGCCTTGCGCAGCACGCCGGCGACGAGCTCCCGCCACTGCTCCCGGGTGGCCGCGGGGAACTCCCCGGCGAGCCGGAGGTCCTCGGGGACCTCGTGCTCGGCCGGCACCTCGGCGTCGCCGGGATGGGCCGGCTGCTGGTCGGCGGAACTCATCGTCGGGCTCCCCTCAGTCGATCTGCGGAGTATCTACCGCCGTTCGCCGGGACGTGCCCGGCCGGGGTGCGGTGGGGGGGCCCCCCCCCCCCCCCCCCCCGCCCCCGGCCCCCCCGGCCCCGCGCGCCCCGCCCCCCCCCCCCCCCCCCCCCCCCAAGGCCCCCCGCCG